>DASPJU010000100.1:0-5036 GCA_035628475.1 Salinarimonas sp.
TTCGGCCACGTGGTCGTGGAGGCCGACCGTCCGGGCGCCGACCTCCAGCGCATCGCGGCGCGCATGCGCCAGCACCGGGTCTCCGTGGTGCTCAGCCTCGAGGGCCTCGACGCCGAGGGCCAGATGCACGCGGCGGCCGCCTTCCTGGGCGGCATGTTCGAGGCCGAGCGCGACCATTGGTATCCCATGCTCGTGGTGGTCGACGAGGCGCAGCTCTTCGCCCCGGCGGCGGCGGGGGAGGTGTCGGACGAGGCCCGCAAGGCGTCGCTGGGCGCCATGACGAACCTTATGTGCCGCGGGCGCAAGCGGGGGCTCGCCGGCGTCATCGCCACCCAGCGCCTCGCCAAGCTCGCCAAGAACGTGGCGGCCGAGGCCTCGAACTTCCTCATGGGGCGCACCTTCCTCGACATCGACATGGCCCGCGCCGCCGACCTGCTCGGCATGGACCGGCGCGGCGCGGAGGCGTTCCGCGACCTGGCGCGGGGCCATTTCGTGGCGCTCGGGCCGGCGCTGGCGAAGCGCCCGCTGCCCGTCCGGATCGGCGCCGTCGAGACGGCGGCGCGCTCCTCGAGCCCGCGCCTCATGCCCCTGCCCGCGCAGCCCCAGGAGGCCGCCCGCGACCTTCTCTTCGCCCTGCCCGACCCCGAGGAGGCCCGCTCGGCCCCGAGCCGGCGCGCGCCGGCCCCGCCCCCCTCGACGGGCGACGTGCTGGCCCAGCTCGCCCGCCACCGGCCGACCCCCGCCGCCGATCCCGTCCCCGACATGGCCCCGGCGGAGCGCGAGGCCGCCCTCGACGCCGTCATGACGGATCTGCTCGCCGACCCGGACGCGGCGTTCCGGTCCCTCGCCGTGCTCTACCAGGACTTCCTCGTGCGCTGCCGGATGCGGCGGCTCGGGGAGGCGCTGGACCTGGCGGGCTTCCGCCGGCGCCTGGCCGTGGCCCGGGCCGGGGTGGACGCCGCCCACGCGGCCGATCCAGGCTGGGAGCGGGCGCAGGCCGTGGCGGCGGGGCTGGCGGAGGAGCTGCAGGGCGTGTTCCTGCTGCTGGCCCGGGCCGCCGTCGAGGGCGCTCCCTGTCCCTCGGACGACGAGATCGCCCGCGCCTGCGGCAGCCGCTCGCCCGGGCGCGCCCGCCGGCTGATCGCCTATATGGAGACCCGCGGCATCCTCGTGGTCCGCACCGATTTTCGCGGCAATCGGGTCGTCGCGCTGCCGGACCTGGACCGGGAGACCGGGCCGGGGGACCCGTCGCGACCGGCCCGGATCCCGGGGTCGGGTCCCGACCTCTTCGCGGCGGAGTAGCGGACCCGATCCGTATTCGCCCGCATGCCCGGAGGCGTCCCTGTATCACAATCCCGCCGCGAAACCCGGCGAGATGCGGTATGGATCGCCGCTCGCGCAATGAAGCTGTAATCTTCGTCGCACGAATGTGGCGTCCGTCACATCATGTTGAAATAGTGGCGGCGTAGAGATCGTCGCGTCAGGCGGTGACGACGCGGCCAGGGCCGGGGAGAGACGGCGCCGCGCGAGCGGAAGCGGCTCTCGTCGAGAGACGCCGCGGGCGCTCTCCGGGGCGGGGTGGAGGACGACGTGCTCGACAGGAAGCGCAGGGGCGGGAAGAGCGAGCTGTCGGGGGCCCTGGGGTCCTGCCGGGGGGCGTTCGTGGCGGTGGCGCTGATGAGCGGCCTCCTGAACCTGCTGGCGCTCACGGGCTCGCTCTACATGCTGGAGGTCTATGACCGCGTCCTGCCCAGCCGCAGCCTTCCGACGCTCGTCGGCTTCTCGGTCGTCGCGCTCGTCCTGTTCGGGTCGCAAGGGCTCCTCGACATCGTGCGGTCCCGCATCCTGGTGCGGGTCGGCAACCACCTCGACGAGGCGCTGGGGCGGCGCGCCTTCCAGGTGGCGGTGCGCCAGCCCCTGCGGCCGAGGCGGCCGGGCGAGTCGCAGCAGCCCGTGCGCGACCTCGACCAGGTGCGGGGCTTCCTGTCGGGGATGGGGCCCACGGCCCTGTTCGACCTGCCCTGGATGCCGCTCTACCTCTTCATCTGCTTCACCTTCCACTTCTGGATCGGCGTCACCGCGCTCGCCGGCGCCCTGGTCCTCGTCGCCCTGACCCTGCTCACGGAGCTCCTCAGCCGCCGGCCCACCGAGGACGCGATCGCCGCCGGCATCCAGCGCCAGGCCCTCGCGGACGGCGCGCGGCGCAACGCCGAGGTCGTCCAGGCGCTGGGCATGGGGCCGCGGCTCGCCGCGCTGTGGGCGGGAAGCAACGACGAGCACCGCGAGGCGCAGCGGCGCGCGGCCGACGTCGCGGGCGGCCTGGGCGGCCTCTCCAAGATCCTGCGCATGGTGCTCCAGTCCGCCGTGCTCGGCGTCGCGGCCTATCTCGTGATCATCGGCCAGGCCACCGCGGGGATGATGATCGCCTCCTCGATCCTGGTCTCGCGGGCGCTCGCTCCCGTCGAGCTCGTGATCGCGCACTGGAAGGGCTTCATCGCGGCCCGCCACAGCTGGCGCGTGCTGGGCGGGCTTCTGGACAGCATGCCGGAGGCGAAGGCCCCCATGGCGTTGCCGCGCCCCAAGGCCGTGTTCGCCGTCGAGGCGGTGGCCGTCGCGCCGCCCGAGGCCTCCCGCCTCCTGGTTCAGGAGGTCACCTTCACCGTGAAGGCCGGCAGCGCCGTGGGCGTGATCGGCCCCAGCGGCTCGGGCAAGTCGTCGCTCGCCCGGGTGCTCACGGGGGTCTGGCCCCCGGCCCGCGGTCGGGTGCGGCTCGACGGCGCCTCCCTCGACCAGTGGGACCCCGAGGCCCTCGGGCCCCATATCGGCTACCTGCCCCAGAGCGTCGAGCTGTTCGCCGGCACGGTGGCCCAGAACATCGCCCGCTTCGATCCCGACGCGACCTCGCAGGCCGTGATCGAGGCCGCGACCGCGGCGAACGTCCACGACCTCATCCTGCGCCTGCCCCAGGGCTACGAGACGCCGATCGGCGAGGCGGGCGCCGCCCTGTCGGCCGGGCAGCGCCAGCGTGTCGCGCTCGCCCGCGCCCTGTACGGCGACCCGTTCCTGGTCGTGCTCGACGAGCCCAACTCCAATCTCGACGCCGAGGGCGAGAGCGCGCTCACCAAGGCGATCCTGGGGGTGCGGGCGCGCGGGGGCGTGGTGGTGGTGATCGCGCATCGCCCCAGCGCGCTCGCCGGGGTGGACCTCGTCCTCATGATGAACGAGGGCCGCGCCCAGGCCTTCGGGCCGCGCGACGAGGTGCTGACCAAGGCCATGGCCCGCCCGACCGAGGGCGCGCCGGGCCGGCCCCAGCCGCAGCGGGCGGCGGCGGGCGCGGCCAGCGCGTCCTTCGGTCCCGCGACGGCCCTCAAGGTGGTGGACGCGACGGAGGTCCGGTCATGAACCCGCGCACGGGAGCCCAACGCTCGATCCGCCGCCACGTGGTCGGCGGGATCGCGATCGTCGGCGTCCTCGTCTTCGGCGTCGGCGGCTGGGCCGCCACCGCGCAGCTCGCGGGCGCCGTGATCGCGCCCGGGACCGTGGTGGTGGACACCAACGTCAAGAAGGTGCAGCACCCCACCGGCGGCATCGTGAGCGAGCTGCTCGTGCGCGAGGGCCAGGTCGTGCAGGCCGGCGACGTGGTGGTCCGCCTCGACGACACCATCACGCGGGCCAATCTGGGGGTGGTGCGCAAGAGCCTCGACGAGCTCGAGGCCCGCCAGGCGCGCCTCGAGGCCGAGCGCGACGGGCTCGGTGAGATCGCATTCCCGGGTGAGCTGCTCACCCGCATGGACCACCCGGACGTGGCCCGCGCCGTCGGAGGCGAGCGCCGGCTCCTGGAGCTGCGGCGCACCAGCCGCGCCGGGCAGACCATGCAGCTGCGCGAGCGCATCGGCCAGCTCCGGGAGGAGATCCAGGGCATGAGCATGCAGCTCGCCGCCAAGGCCCGGGAATCGGAGCTCATCGCCATCGAGCTCGACGGGGTGCGCGATCTCTACCGCAAGAACCTCGTGACCCTGCAGCGCGTCACGGCGCTGGAGCGCGACGCGGCGCGCATCACCGGCGAGCGGGGCCAGCTCACGGCGGCGCAGGCCCAGGCCAAGGGACGGATCAGCGAGATCGAGCTGCAGATCCTCAACATCGACAACGAGCTGCGCTCCGAGGTGGCCCGCGAGCTGCGCGACGTGCAGGCCAAGATCGTGGAGCTCGTGGAGCGGCGCGTGGCCGCCGAGGACGGGCTCAAGCGCGTCGACATCCGGGCGCCCCAGACGGGGGCGGTGCACCAGCTCGCGGTCCACACGGTGGGCGGGGTGGTCACGCCGGGCGAGGCCCTGATGCTGATCGTGCCCCGGAGCGACGAGCTCACCGTCGAGGCGCGGGTGATGCCGCAGGACATCGACCAGGTCCGCGTCGGGCAGGCGGCGGTGCTGCGGCTGTCCGCCTTCAACCAGCGCACCACGCCCGAGATCGGCGGCGAGGTGAGCCGGGTCTCGGCCGACATCAGCACCGACCAGCGCACGGGCATGAGCTTCTACACGATCCGCGTCGCCCTGCCGCCGGCGGAGCTGGCGAAGCTGGGCGGCCTCAAGCTCGCCCCGGGCATGCCCGTGGAGGCCTTCGTGCGCACCGGCGACCGCACCGCGCTCACCTACTTCACCAAGCCCCTCATGGACGGCATCAACCGCGCCTTCCGGGAGGAGTAGGGCGTCGATTCGGAACCGGCCCGGCCCTGCCGCCTTATTTGACGACGCGGCGCCTCCTGTGCGAGGCCCCGCCCGCGCGGGCACGTCGCCCGAGGACCGGACAGGATCATGAACAGCCCCGTCGTGCTCGTGGTGGAGGATCAGGCCCTGATCGGCCTGTCGATCGAGGCCTTCCTCGAGGAGGCCGGCTACACGGTCGCCGGTCCCTTCGCCTCCAACGCCGAGGCCCTGGCCTGGCTCGACGGGGAGCGGCCCGCGGCCGCGGTGCTCGATCTGGGGCTCAGGGACGGGCTCTCGACGGGTCTGGCCCAGGAGCTGCGCAGGCGGGGCATC
>DASPJU010000101.1:0-2645 GCA_035628475.1 Salinarimonas sp.
TTCGACTGGTCGGCGACGCCGCTCGGGCCCATGGAGCGCTGGCCGCAAAGCCTCAAGACCACGGTGGGCATCCTGCTGCGTTCGCCCGTGCCGATCGTGCTCCTGTGGGGCCCGGATGGCATCATGATCTACAACGAGGCCTATTCGAGCTTCGCGGGCGCCCGCCATCCCCGGCTCCTGGGCTCGAAGGTGCGGGAGGGCTGGCCGGAGGTCGCCGACTTCAACGACCGGGTCATGCGCGTGGGCTTGGCCGGCGGGACCCTGTCCTTCCGCGACCAGGAGCTCACCCTCCGTCGCCGGGGCGTGCCCGAGCCCGTCTGGATGAACCTCGACTACAGCCCCGTCCTCGACGAGAGCGGCCGGCCGGCGGGCGTGCTCGCCATCGTGGTCGAGACCACGGACCGGGTCCTGGCCGAGCGGGCGCAGGACTTCCGGCTCGCGCTCGCCGAGCGCCTGCGTGATTTGGCCGCGCCCGCCGCCATCATGGCCGCGGCGGCGCAGATGCTGGGGGAGCGCCTCGCCGCCGCCTGCGTCGGCTATGCCGAGGCGGACGCCCTGGGCGAGCAGGCCCTGGTCGAGGTCGATTGGTGCGCGCCGGGCTTCAGGAGCGTGGCGGGCACGCACCGGCTGGCCGATTACGGGCCCGCCATGGCGGCGGCCTTGCGGGCGGGGCAGGCCGTGCGCGTCGCGGACACCGCCTCCGATCCCCTGACCCAGGGTGTCGACGGGGCCTTCGCGACCCTGGGCACCCGCGCCTTCCTGGCCGCGCCCCTCGTCCGGGACGGACAGCTCGCCGGGATCCTCTACGCACTCTCGCCGCACCCGCGCGCCTGGACCGACGCCGAGGCGGGGCTCGTCGCGGAGACGGCGGAGCGCACCTGGGCGGCCCTGCGGCGGGCGCGGGCGGAGGCGGGCCTGCGCGCCAGCGAGGCGCATCACCGCACCGCCATCGACCTCAGCCCCCAGACCTCCTGGACCGCCGTCCCCGACGGACGGCTCGACTCGGTGGGCGCGCGCTGGGAGGAGTGGACGGGCACGAGCGGCCTGGGCTCCTCCTGGGCGGACGCCATGCACCCTGACGACCTCGATCCCTCGCTCGCCGCCTGGGGCCGCTCCGTGACCACGGGCGAGCCCTACGACATCGAGCATCGCGCCCGCATGCGCGACGGCTCCTATCGCTGGATGCACTCGCGCGCCTATCCCCGGCGCGACGAGGGCGGGGCGATCCTGCGCTGGTACGGCACGACCGAGGACATCCACGACCGCAAGCAGGGCGAGCTGCACCTGCGCCTCCTGGTCAACGAGCTCAACCACCGGGTCAAGAACACGCTGGCCGCCGTGCAATCCATCGCGGCCCAGACCTTCCGCGAGCGCGCCGACGCCGTGGAGGCGCGCCGCCTCTTCGAGGGCCGCCTCATGGCCCTCGCGGCGGCGCACGACGTGCTGACCCGGGAGAACTGGGAGGGCGCGGAGCTGCGCGAGATCGTCGCCGAGTCCGTGGCGGGTCACGCCCAGGAGGCCGGCCGCATCGCCATGGAGGGCCCGCGCCTGCGCCTGTCGCCCCGCGCCGCGCTGGCCATCGCGATGGCCCTCTACGAGCTCGCCACCAACGCCGCGAAATACGGCGCCCTGTCCGGTCCCGAGGGCCGCGTCGCGATCCGCTGGCGGGTCGAGGACGACGCGCTGGCGATGTCCTGGGAGGAGACGGACGGCCCGCCCGTGGTTCCGCCGACGCGCCGCGGCTTCGGCACCCGCCTCGTGGCGAGCCTCGCCCGCGAGCTCGGCGGCGAGAGCGACCTCGACTACGCGCCCGCGGGCCTGCGCTGGACGGCGCGCGCGCCCCTCGCCGAGGTGCGGGCGGCGGAGGGCTAGGCGAAGGGCCGGGGCGCGAAGCCGAGCGGCGCCGCCCTTGCGCCGGGCCCGCCAGCGCCTATAAGTCCGCCCGTCTCAAGCCACGGTGCCCCATGTCCCAGAAGCGCGTGAACAAGGTCGTGCTCGCCTATTCGGGCGGCCTCGACACCTCGATCATCCTCAAGTGGCTCCAGACCACCTATGGCTGCGAGGTCGTGACCTTCACGGCGGATCTGGGCCAGGGCGAGGAGCTCGAGCCCGCGCGCAAGAAGGCGCAGCTCTTGGGCATCAAGGACGAGAACATCTTCATCGAGGACCTGCGCGAGGAGTTCGTCCGCGACTACGTGTTCCCGATGTTCAGGGCGAACGCCCAGTACGAGGGCCTGTACCTGCTGGGCACCTCCATCGCCCGCCCGCTCATCGCCAAGAAGCAGATCGAGATCGCGGAAGCGGTGGGCGCGGACGCGGTCTCCCACGGCGCGACCGGCAAGGGCAACGACCAGGTCCGCTTCGAGCTCGGCTACTACGCCCTCAAGCCCGACGTGACCGTCATCGCCCCCTGGCGCGAGTGGGACCTGCGCTCGCGCGAGCAGCTCATCGCCTTCGCGGAACAGCACCAGATCCCCATCGCCAAGGACAAGCGCGGCGAGGCGCCCTTCTCGGTGGACGCGAACCTGCTCCACACCTCCTCGGAGGGGAAGGTGCTGGAGAACCCGGCGGAGGAGCCGCCGGACTACGTCTACCAGCGCACCGTGGACCCGATGCTCGCGCCCGACACACCGGCCTACCTGGAG
>DASPJU010000102.1:0-3231 GCA_035628475.1 Salinarimonas sp.
GGGCGGGATCGCCCGGCCGCCGAAGCCCGCCAGCAGCAGCACCGTGATCACGTAGGGCATGGCCTGGATCGCCTGGACCGGCACCTCGCCGACGCCGGGCAGCGCCACGCCCTGGAGGCGGATGGAGAGCGCCTCCAGGAAGCCGAACAGCAGGCAGGCGCCGAGCGCCGGCCAGGCGCGCCATTTCGCGAAGATGAGGGCAGCGAGCGCGATGAAGCCGCGCCCCGCCGTCATGCCGGGCAGGAACCCCGCCGAGAGCGCGGCCGCGAGATAGGTGCCGCCCAGTCCGCACAGCACGCCCGCCGCGATCACGGCGGCGTAGCGCAGGGCCGCGACCGAGATCCCCGCCGTGTCCACGGCCGCCGGCTTCTCGCCCACCGCCCGCAGGCGCAGGCCGAACCGGGTGCGGGCGAGCACGAACCAGGTCACCGGCACCATGGCGAGCGCGATGAAGACCAGCGCCGAGTGGCCGAGCAGCACGGCCCCGAACCGGGCCCCGCCCTCGATGGGCGGCGTGCGCCCGCCCTGGCCGTACCAGGCATTGCCGATCGTGGCGGTGAGCCCCGCCGCCAGCATGTTGATGGCGACGCCCGAGACGATCTGGTTGCCGCGCTGGGTGATGGAGGCGAAGCCATGCACCAGGGCGAGCAGGACCGAGGCGCCGATGCCGGCGAGCAGGCCCGCCCAGGCCGATCCCGTGGCATGGGCCGCGGCGCCGGCCGCGAAGGCCGCGGCGAGGAGCTTGCCCTCCAGCCCGATGTCGACGACCCCGGAGCGCTCGGACCACAGGCCGGCGAGGCAGGCGCAGAGCAGCGGGATCGACAGGCGCAGGGTCGAGTCCGCGATCACGAGGAGGGTGGAGACAGCCTCCATGGCTCAGGCCTCCGCCGGGCGCGGGCGGCGCGTCAGCGCGCGGGCGACGACGCGCCGGAACAGGCCGTCCAGGGCGCCCGCGAACAGGATCAGCACGCCGCCGATCACCACGATCATGTCGCGGGTGATGGTGGGCTTCTCGAAGGCGAGCTCGGCCCCGCCCTGGTAGAGCATGCCGAACAGGATGGACGCGAAGACGATGCCGGCCGGGTGCGCCCGGCCCATCAGCGCCACCGCGATGCCGATGAAGCCGTAGCCCGCCGTGAACTCGAGGAGCAGGCGGTGCTGGTAGCCCATCAGCTCGTTGACCGCGAGGCCGCCCGCGAGCGCGCCCGAGATCGACATCGCGATCACGGTCACGCGCGTGGCCGAGATGCCGGCATAGGCGGCGGCGGCGGGGTTCTGGCCGACGGTGCGGATCGCGTAGCCCAGGCGCGAGCGGTAGATGAGGAGCCACACCGCGAGGCAAGCCGCGAGCGCCAGCCCCAGCGAGAGGTTGAGCTGCGAGCTCGGGATCGCGATCCCCGCCGCGGCCGCGACCTCGTGCACCGCGGGGATCCAGGCACCCTGCGGGAAGGTGCGGGTCTCCGGGTTCATGGAGCCCGGCTCGCGCAGCACGTTCACGAGGAGGTAGACCATCAGCACCGTGGCGAGCCAGTTGAACATGATGGTCGTGATGACGATGTGGCTGCCCCGCCGCGCCTGGAGATATCCCGGCACGAAGGCCCAGGCGGCGCCGAAGGCCGCGGCCGCGAGGATGCCGAGCGGCAGGAGCAGGACGCCCGGCAGGATCGCGAGGTTGTTGACCGCCAGCGCGATGCCCAAGCCAGCGAGGGTGGCCTGCCCCTCGCCGCCGATGTTGAACAGGCCCGCGTGATAGGCCACCGCCACCGCGAGCCCCGTGAAGATGAAGTTCGTGGCGTAGAACAGGGTGAAGCCCAGCGCCTCCCCGCTGCCCAGCGAACCCTGCAGCAGGATGCGCGTGACGGCGAGCGGGTCCTCGCCGATGAACAGCACCACGAGCCCCGCGACCAGGAAGGCGCTGACGACGCTCACGAGCGGCACGAGCACCACGTCGGCCCAGCGCGGAAGAGCGACGGGAGCGCTCATGGGGCGTCCCCATCCGGCAGCGTGAGGTTGCCGTGCTCGTCGAGCGGGAAGAACGGGTTGTGCGCGACCTCCCACAGATGACCGTCCGGATCGGCGAAATAGCCCGAATAGCCGCCCCAGGCCGCGGGCTGCGGCGGCTTCACGGCGCGGGCGCCGAGCGACAGGGCGAGCCTGAAGACGGCGTCGACCTCGTCGCGCCCGCGCCCGTTCCAGCCGAGCGCGAGCGCGGGATAGCCCGTCGGCGAGTCGGGAACCCCCGCGTCGGCGGCGAGGTCCGCCCGGGGAAAGAGCGCCAAGGCCAGCCCGTTCGCCTGGTAGAAGGCGATGCCCTCCTGGCTCGCCGAGGACCGGTGCCAGCCCAGGCCCTCGTAGAAGGCGCGCGCCCGGGCGAGATCCGCGACGCCGAGCGTCACGACGGAGAGGCGGGGCTCCATCATGGGCAGGCCCGCTCTCCTCACGCGCCCTCTCCGACGCCTGCCATGAGCAGCCCCAGGTCCCGCTCGTCCGTCGCGTCCGGCCGGCGCTCGCCAGTGAGCCTGCCGCCGCACATGACGATCACCCGGTCCGACAGGCTCATGATCTCCTCGAGCTCCACGGAGACCAGCAGGATGCCGACCCCCTGGTCGCGCAGCTCGATCAGGCGGCGGTGGATGAACTCGATGGCGCCGATGTCGACGCCGCGGGTGGGCTGGCCGACGAGGAGCACCCGAGGCCCCCGCTCGATCTCGCGGGCCAGCACGATCTTCTGCTGGTTGCCCCCGGAGAACAGGGAGGTCTTCAGCCGGGGCGCGGGCGGGCGTACGTCGTAGCGGCGCATCTTGTCCTCGAGATCCGCGACCATGCGGCCATGGTCGAGGAGCGGGCCGCGGGCGAAGGCCGGATCGTCCGTGAAGCCGAGCGCCGCGCTCTCGAAGGCCTCGAAGGAGGGCACGAGGCCCATGCGCAGGCGGTCCTCGGGGACATGGAGCAGGCCGCGCCGGCGCAGCGCGTGGGGATCGCGCCCGGCCGCGTCGAGCTCCCGGCCCTCGAGGCGGATCGTGCCCGCCGCGATGGGGCGCATGCCGGCGATGGCCTCGAGAAGCTCGCTCTGCCCGTTGCCCGCCACCCCCGCGACGCCGACGATCTCGCCGGCCCGCACCTCGAAGGACACGTCCCGCACCCGGACCACGCCGAGCCCGTCCGCGACCGACAGCCCCTCGACCTGGAGCAGCGGCGCGCCCGGCGCCCGCTCGCCCTTCTCGACCCGCA
>DASPJU010000103.1:0-8262 GCA_035628475.1 Salinarimonas sp.
AGCATCGAGCCGAGCGCCGTGCCGCGGGCGATGGGCGCCGCGATGCGCCGCCAGTCCTCGCGGGTCGGCATGAGGCCCGTGACCTTCTTGACCATCACGGACCGGGTCCCCTCGTCCTCGAGATTGCCTACGATCTCGCCGAGCCCGAAGGCGCCCATGGCCACGATGACGAAGCCGATGCCGTCGGCGAGTTGGGGCAGGTCGAAGGTGTAGCGGGCGGCGCCCGAGTTCACGTCCGTGCCGACGAGGCCCAGGACGAGTCCCAGAACGACCATGCCGACGGCGTGGAGGAGCGAGCCCTGCGCCAGGACGATGGACGCCACGAGGCCGAGCACCATGAGGGAGAAGTACTCGGCCGGACCGAACTTCAGGGCGAGCTCGGCAAGCGGCGGCGCGAAGAGCGCGATGAGCACCGTCGCGACGGTGCCCGCGATGAAGGAGCCGATGGCCGCCGTCGAGAGCGCCCGGCCCGCCTGGCCCCTGCGGGCCATCTGGTAGCCGTCGAGCGCCGTGACCACGGAGGAGGACTCGCCCGGCAGGTTGACGAGGATCGCGGTCGTCGAGCCGCCGTACTGCGCCCCGTAATAGATCCCCGACAGCATGATCAGCGCCGAGACCGGCGGCAGGCCGAAGGTCACGGGCAGGAGCATGGCGATGGTCGCGACGGGCCCCAGGCCCGGCAGGACGCCGATGGCGGTGCCGAGGAACACGCCCACGAGGCAATAGGCGAGGTTGGAGAGGCTGAACGCCGTCTCGATGCCGAGGCCGATATTGGTGATGATGTCCACGTCTCCGCCCCTACTCGCCCCACCAGGCGCCGAGGATCGGCATCGGCACGCCGAGCCCCTTGATGAAGACCCCGACGCAGAAGGCGACGAGGCCCGCGAAGGCGAGCACGGTGGGCAGGTCCGCCCGTGACTGCCGGCTCGCGCAGGCGCTGACCGCGAGAAGCGCGAGCAGCGCCAGGACTGCGCCCGCGGGCCTGAGCAGCAGGCCGAAGGCAGCGATCCCGCCGGTCACCAGGACGAGCGGCCTCCAGGCGATCGCGCCGACGGGGCTGCCGTGCCGCACCAGGGAGCGCGCCAGCGCGGCGGCGCCGATCGCCATCAGGAGCCACCCCAGCACGGCCGGGAAGTAGCCCGGTCCCATGCGGGCTCCCGATCCGAGCGGATAATCCCGCCCGATCAGGACCGCGGCGGCCCCGAACGCGAGGTAGATGGCGCCGGCCCAGAAGTCCCGGGGGCTGCGGATGGCAGGACGCATGGCGGGCCCTTGGCCGTCGCGGGGGCGGGGTCGCGGCCGGAACGGCGGCCGCGATCGACGCAGGAACGGGCCGCCTACTGGTCGGCCGTGATCTTGCCCGTGTCGACGACGCCCTTCCACCGGGCGATCTCGGCGGTGAGGAACTCGCCGAAGGCGGCGCTCGTGTTGCCCACCACGTCGAAGCCGAGATCGTTGAAGCGGGTCTTCAGGTCGGGGCTCTCCAGCGCCGTCTTGAGCGCCGCCTCGAGCTTGCCCTTGACGTCGGCCGGCAGGCCCTTGGGCGCCGCCACGGCCTGCCAGGAATAGACCTCGACGCCGGGAACGCCGGCTTCCGCGAGGGTCGGCGCATCTGGGAACGTCGGGACCCGCTTGTCGCTGGTGATGGCGAGCAGCTTCAGCTTGCCCGCCTTGATGTGGTTCGTCACCGCGCCGAGGTTCTGGAACGACACGTCGGCATGGCCGCCGATGAGATCCGTGATGGCCGGGGCGCCCCCCTTGTACGGCACGTGCAGCCCCGTCGTGCCGGTCTTCTGCCAGAACAAAGCGGTGGTGAGGTGGTCGGACGAGCCGGCGCCGGAGGTCGCGAAGGTGACCTTGTCGGGGTTCTTCTTCAGGTGCGCCACGAGTTCCTGGACGTTGCTCGCGGGGAAGCCCGGATTGGCGACGAGCACGTTCGGGGTGCGCACCGCGACCGTGAGGAGGTCGAAGTCCTTGCGTGGATCGTACTGGAGCTTCGGATAGAGCACCGGGTTGATGGCGTAGACCCCGATCGAGCCGACCAGGAGCGTGTAGCCGTCGGGCTTCGTCCGGGCGACCTGCGCCGCGCCCAGGCCGCCATTGGCGCCGGGCTTGTTGTCGATCACGACGGGCTGGCCGAGGATCTCCTGGAGCTTGGGCGCGATGAAGCGAGCCGTGCTGTCGGACGCGCCGCCGGCCGGGAACGGCACCACGATGGTGACGGCCTTGTCCGGATAGCCTGCCGCGACGGCGGGGCCTGCCGCGAGGGCGCTCAGGATGGCCGTGGCGAGGAGATGTCGGCGTTTCATGGTTCCTCCGGGAGCACGTGGTCGCGCGGTCCGATGTCGTTGGCGTCGGCCGAGAGGCGTCCCCTCCGGCATCCAGCGCTCTTGTGCTAGCACGCTAATGCATTAGTTCGTCAAACGGAAAAACGTGATATCCCCGAACCGCCCGACCGTGGGTCGGAGATTGGAAGCCGCCGATGAACCTGCCGTTTCGGGCCGACGCTCGCGCCGTGGACCGCACCCGGCACGCGGCCGCCCACGTGATCGCCCTCCTGCGCGACCAGATCGTGTCGCTGGCGCTGCCGCCCGGGACCGTCGTCAACCGGGCCGAGCTGCAGGAGCGCTTCGGCCTGAGCTCGACGCCGATTCGCGACGCCCTCCTGCGGCTCCAGGAGGAGGGGTTCGTCGACGTCTTCCCGCAGCATGCGACACGGGTCAGCGCCATCGACCTGACCGCCGCGCGCCAGGCGCAGTTCCTGCGCCGCTCCGTCGAGCTGGAGGTGGTGCGCACCCTCGCCGGCGCTCCGGATCCGGACCTCGTTCGCCGCCTGCGGTCGATCATGGCGCAGCAGAAGGCGCTCGCGGACATCGGCGAGCTGGAGGGCTTCGAGGGCCTCGACCAGGGCTTCCACCGCGCCCTGTACGAGGCGGCGGGCGCGCCCGACCTGTGGACGATCGTGCGCCGCAACAGCGGGCAGATCGACCGCCTGCGCCGGCTCCACCTGCCCGTCCCCGGCAAGGCGCATCAGATCGTCGCCGACCACGAGGCCATCGTCGGGGCGATCGCGGCGGGCGACCCGCCCGGGGCCGAGCGGGCCCTGCGGGATCACCTGTCCCGATCGCTCGCCTTCAGCGCCGAGATGCGCGCGCGCTATCCTGGCTATTTCCGCGACTGACGAGCGACGGGGGACCACCATGAGACTGCCCGAGAACGCCTTCAAGCGCGCGCTCCTGGAGGGCCGCACCCAGATCGGGCTGTGGAGCTCGACGGGCAGCGCCGCCGTCGTCGAGATGCTGGGCGGGGCGGGCTACGACTGGCTCCTCCTCGACACCGAGCACACCCCGAGCGAGCTGCCCGACATCGTGGCCCAGCTGCGGGCGCTCGTCGGCTCGCCCAGCGAGCCCGTCATTCGCCCCGCCTGGAACGACACCGTCCTCATCAAGCGCTTCCTCGACGCGGGCGCCCGCTCGCTCCTCGTGCCCTTCGTGCAGGACGAGGAGGAGGCCGCCCGCGCCGTGCGGGCGATCCGCTATCCGCCGCAGGGCGTGCGCGGCGTGTCGGTGAGCTCGCGGGCCAACGCCTACGGGCGGGTGGGCGACTACTTCGCCCGGGTGCACGACGAGCTCTGCCTGCTCGTGCAGCTCGAGACCCGCGCGGCGCTCGCCCGGCTGGAGGCGATCGCCGCGGTGGACGGGATCGACGGCCTCTTCGTCGGGCCGTCCGATCTCGCGGCCGATCTCGGGCATCTGGGCAATCCGGGCCACCCGGAGGTGCAGGCCGCCATCCGCTCGACGGCCGAGCGCTGCCGGGCCGCGGGCAAGCCGGCCGGCATCCTGGCGCCGGTCGAGGCGGATGCGAGGCGCTATCTCGACTGGGGCTACGCCTTCGTGGCGGTCGGGGCCGACATGGGCGTCCTGCGCAAGGCGGCGGAGGACCTGCGGGGACGCTTCAAGCCCGCCTGAGCCGCGACACCGGAGCGACCCCTCGCGGGTCACGGGCCGCGAGGCCCGCCCTGGGGCGGCCCGGCGCACCCCGCAATCGACGATCGACGCGTGTCGGCGCCGAGAGCCTGCCTCGGCATGATGCTCGTCCCAACCCCCTCATGCCGAGGCGCTCCGCGTCAGCGGAGCCTCGAAGCACGCAGGACGCTGCCACATGCGTCGGCGATCCAAGGACGCGCCCTTCGAGGCCCCGCTCCGCAGGGCACCTCAGAGCCTGCCCCCGCGAAGGCGGGGCACGAGGGCCGCAGCGGGATCCGCAATTCCAGTCCCGGTCGGCATCGGGCGAAGGAGGTTCCGTCAGCTCAACGCCCTCAGGGTCTCCCGCAGCGCCTGCGGATCCGCTCCCGTGACGAGCGGCTCCACCTCGGCCTGGATGCGCTCCCACGCCGGCACCGCCCGGGCGAGGAGCGCCCGGCCGGCGTCGGTGAGCGCGAGGCGGCGGCTGCGCCGATCCTTCGCGTCGACCGCCACCGTCAGGAGACCGCGCCGCTCCAGGGGCTTGAGCGCGGCCGTGAGGGTGGTGCGGTCCATGTCGAGAAGCGTCGCCACCTGAGCCATGGCGGGCGGCTCGGGGCGGTTCAGCGACATCAGCAGCGAGAATTGCCCGCTCGTGATCCCGAGAGGCCGGAACGCGTCGTCGTAGCGCCGCGCCAGGGCGCGGGCGGCGCGCTGCACGTGCAGGCACAGGCAGCCGTCCCGAACCCGCAGGGTCGTCGCGAAAGGCAGGAGATCGTCGCTTGACATGCCCCATTATACGTTGATATCAACATTTCTGTCAACCAAGGGGGAACGCACCATGTCCGACGCAGCCACCATGACCAAACCCGCCACCAAGTCCCCGCCGCTGAATGGCGGGGTGGTCCCCTACCTGATGCTCGACGGGGCCGCGGAAGCGATCGCGTTCTACCGCCGCGCGCTGGGCGCCGAGGAGGTCGGGGAGCGCGCCACCATGGACGACGGGCGGGTTCTCAACGCCCGCATCGAGGTCAACGGGAACTCCATCATGCTGATGGACCCGATGCCCGAGCACGGCTACCCGGCGACCACCCATACGGGGTTCAACCTTCACCTGCACGTCGACGACGCCGACCGCTGGTTCGACCGGGCGGTGGCGGCGGGCTGCACCGTGGTCATGCCCATGGCGCTCCAGTTCTGGGGCGACCGCTACGGCCAGGTGCGCGACCCGTTCGGGGTCGCCTGGGCCTTCGGGACGACGCCGGCCTGACCCCGCTCCGTCCGGCGCCCCCGCTTGAGTCCATGCCTGCGATCGGCGGGGACGCCCGTGACCCGCCCGACCCCCGACCTGAGGATTGACGCCATGGCCTATGTCGACGGCTTCGTCGTGCCCGTGCCCGCGGGCAACAAGGACGCCTATCTCCGCCTCGCCGCCCGCGCCGCCGAGGTCTTCCGCGACCATGGCGCGCTCCAGGTGGTCGAGGCCTGGGGCGACGACGTGCCCGACGGCAAGGTCACGGATTTCCGCCGCGCCGTTCAGGCCGAGGCCGGCGAGACGGTGGTCTTCTCCTGGATCCTGTGGCCCTCCCGCGAGGCGCGCGACGCCGGCCAGGCCAAGGCGATGGCCGACCTGCAGACCATGATGGACGAGGGCATGCCGTTCGACGGCCGGCGCATGATCTTCGGCGGCTTCGACGTGCTCCTCCATAGCGCCGCCTGAGACGCGCGCTCGGGACACGGCGCCCTTCTCCCCAGGTTCGGCGGGTCCATGCCGGTCGAGGCGGGGATCAAGGTGTTCGTCGCCCGCGGGCTCGACCAGCTCGCCCGCTTCGTCCCCTTCGATTCCTTCCGTGAGGCGTCCGCGTCCTGGCGATGCGCCCGGCTGCCAGCGGCGCGAAGCCGTCCCCGCGCTCCTGAGTGGACGCCCCCGTCGCCGACGCCTCACGCACGACGGCGCGGGGGCTCGGATCCCGGGACCGCCGCCGTCCGTTCAGCAAGGGCTGGACGATCCTGAACGGCGCGCCTTAATGGGGCACCAGCCACCAACAGGAACGAGTCCCGCATGCCTCGCCCCTTCGCCCCTCTTCTTGGAGCCTTGTTGATCGCCATGACCCTCGACGCATCCGCGCAGAACCTCGTCAGCATGCCCTCGGGCCTCAAATACAGGGACGATGTCGTCGGCACCGGGCCCGAGCCGAAGGCGGGCCAGACCGTCAACGTGCATTACACGGGCTGGCTCGACCAGAACGGCCAGAAGGGCGCGAAATTCGACTCGTCGCGCGACCGCGGCCAGCCCTTCAGCTTCACGCTCGGCCGGGGGCAGGTCATCGCCGGTTGGGACCAGGGCGTCGCGACGATGAAGACCGGCGGCAAGCGCACCCTCGTGATCCCGCCCGATCTCGGCTACGGCGCCCGCGGCGCCGGCGGCGTGATCCCGCCCAACGCGACGCTGGTGTTCGAGGTCGAGCTCCTCGCGGTCGGCTGAGCGGGTCAATCGAAGATCTTCGAGCGCAGGGCCTTGACCCTGCCCCGGCGAGTCTTCGACTCGAGGCGCTTCAGCTGCGAGGAACGCGTCGGCCGGGTGGGCTTGCGCTTCTTCGGCACGTGGGCGGCGGCGGCGACGAGCGCGTGCAGCCGCTCGATGGCCTCGGCGCGGTTGAGCTCGAGGCTCCTGTGCTGCTGCGACTTGATGACCACCACGCCGGTGCGCGTGACGCGCTGGTCGCCGCGCCTGAGCAGGCGCTCCTTCACTTCCTCGGGCAGCGACGAGCGGCGGATGTCGAAGCGCAGGTGCACCGCGTTCGACACCTTGTTGACGTTCTGACCGCCGGCGCCTTGCGCGCGCACGGCGGTCAGCTCGATTTCATGCTCCGGGATGGAGAGACTGCCCATCCCGAGAGTGTACTAATCCGCCAACACTAATCGGATAAAGAGCGGCCCCGCGTCGAGCCCATCGCGGAGCCGGGCTCCGACGGGCTCGCCGCCTTCGGCTCGCGCGGGTCGCGCACCGCGGCGCTCGGGCCGCCGGGCTTCGTATCGCCCGCCGGCGGCTCGCCGTCGGTGCGCTCGCGCGTCGCGTTGCGTTCGTCGGTGCGCGGCTGCTCCGCGGTCGGATGGCGCGGCGCAGCCAGCACCGGCTTGTCGATCGAGTCGGACTGGAAGCGGTTCGGATTGGGATCGGGCTCGGCCCCGATGACCGGCAGCGCGAACGCCGCCGCGATGAGAGGAATGAGTTTCTTCATGATCGCTCCTTTCAGGACTGAGCCCGATGAGTGTTACTTCGCCGTGGTGTCGGCCTTGGTCTCCGCCTCGACTTTGGTGTCGCTCGTGGCGTCGGCCTTGGTGTCGGCCTTGACCTCACCCGTGACCTTGGCGTCGGTTTCCGGCAGCGGGGCGGGCGCGGGGGCGGGCGTGGTGGCGCCGGTCGCGGCCGTCGGCTCGTCCTTCTTCACCGCCTCGTCCTTCTTGAGGTCGGTGTCGGTCTTGACGCTGGTATCCGCCTTCGTGTCGGTGCTGGTGCTGCTGCTTTGCGCCGCGGCGAGCTGGCTGAAGGAAACGGCGAGCAGGCCGGAAAGCAGGACGGGGAAGAATTTACGCATCTGGGACTCTCTCCTATCGTGAGACAGTGGGTGGAGCCCTGCGTCCTGCAACGTGCGTGCCGTGAGACGGCGGCGGGACCGGACGGACTACGTCGTCGTCGGGCCCGGCACCGGCCGCGGCGCCGCGGCGCTCGCGCTCCGCGGGCTGGCGGGTGCCTCCGGCCGCGGCGCCGGCGCGGTGACGGTCTTCGAGCGCCTTGCGGTCGTCTTCGGCTTTCGCCGCCACGGGGTCGATCTCGGGCTCGGGCTTGCGGGTCTCCTGCGCGAGGGCGTGGCCGCAGAGCAGTAGCAGCGGGAGAAGCAGGATCTTCCTCATCGGAGCCTCCTCTCCGATGGCGCGCAAGGCGCGTGCCGCGCGCTACTTCGCCTCGGTGATCTTCTTCACTTCGGGCTTCTTCTCGTCCTTGTCCTTCGGCGGCTGCTTCCGCTCGGCGCTGCCGCCGGCGGCGGCGCTTGGCTCCCTCTTCGGCGTCGGCGAGAGGAAGCCGCCGAGCCCGAAGTGCGAGCCGCGGTTGTGGCCGCCGCCTATGCCGCTGCCCGAGCGCTCGCGATCGCCGGCGAGCGAATGGCCGCACAGCACGCAGCCCGCGGCGAAGACGGCGAGGAGCAGGACTTTTTCCACAGCGTTACTGTAGGGGTCGGGCGTGGAATGCATTGCGCATCGCTCATGCGCCGATGCGGCGTCGCGGCCGGCTGACGCT
>DASPJU010000104.1:0-2125 GCA_035628475.1 Salinarimonas sp.
TACGTCATGGTTCGCCGCCTTGGCGCCGCGCCCTTCGTCTGCTCGCGCCGCGAATGGATGGCTTTTGCAGAGCAGCCTCCCGCGACGGGCTCGCCTGACAGCGGCAACGCCGTGAAAGCAGACGGAGCCACACATGAGCGCTGACAAGCCCTGTGCATCAGACAGCTTCCTCCCCGACCCTCCCTCAAGGGGCGAGGACAAGGCGCGCATAGCCCTTGCCTTGAAGGTAGCACGGACAGAGCACGCAAGTGCTGATCGCCTTTTTGAGCAGGCGTTCGATCACTCAGCCGCTCTTTGCGCGATGTCGGCGCTCGCCACCATCATCCGCATCCTGGACAACGGAGAGTGACATGACCGCACTTCTTCGCTTCTTCGGCTGGCGGCCCAAGCCCAAGGCCGAGGGCATCAAGAACGCCCACTACCTCGCCGTCCATGTCGCCAACGCGCAGAACACGAGTGCAATGCGATGACCGACCTCCACACCAAGCCCGGCGTCGGCTACGTCCACACACTGATCGAGCGGATGAAGTCCGATCTTGCCCGACTCGAGACCGAGTGCCTTGGCCACTACATCGCCGGCCCCTGGGCCGTGCATGACCTGACCGACATGGCGGAGAGGCTGGTCAACTTGACGAAGCCCAACAAAGGGCATCTGCCGGGGGCGGCCCGGAGATTTGACGATGCAGCCTGAACCGACCTTCTGCGAGGACTGCGACAACCTGATCCGCGGCAAGTCGGAGCCGCCGTATCGCTGGCTCTGCTGCAAGCACAAGCGGCTGGAGGGATTCGGGTTCGTGTCTCGCACCATGTGGGACAACACCGAGCCTTACCTGCGCTGCTACCAGGTCAATGGCGGTTTGTGCCCGCTGTTCAAGAGAGTTTCGCCCGGCCAGATCAGCATGGGCGAGCTGACACAAGACATCAACCAAGGAGACTGACGATGCCGCTCAATCTGAGTGCCGGCGGGGACGGCGACTTCATTCCCTACATCAAATACAACGCCAAGGCCGGTCGCTTCTACGTCCGCTCGCAGGACGGCAAGACCGATATCGAGGTCGAGAAGCCGCGCCTCGCCTTCGACATGGCGAACATCAAGACGGGCTGGATCTACTATCCCGAAGGCGGCGGTGCACCTCCTGAGAAGGTATGGGACCCGACGCTGAGCCAGCAGGCCGCGAAGCCGGGAGGCCCGAAGAAGTTCAAGCGCGGCTTCGAGGTGATGGTCGTCGGCGGCGATGAAGTCCCCGGCGTCGGCAAGCTCGGCCTGCGCGAGTTCGGCAGCACTGCGGGCGTTGTGATCGGCTCCATTCTGCGCATGTATGATCTATACGAGATCGGCGCATCGCAGAACCCAGAGAAGGTTCCGTTCTTCCGGTGCGTCAAGGTCAATTCGATCGACAGCAAGTACGGGACGAACTTCGAGCCCGTGTTCGATTTGCTGGGGTGGGTCGAGCGCAAGAAGGTGCCCGAGTTCGACGCGCATCTAGCGAGCGCCGACAACCTGCCGGCTCGCACGCCTCCCAACGGCAATGGACACGCGGCGGCGCCACCGCCGACCCGCCTCGCCAATGACCTGGACGACGAGATCCCGTTCTGATGCGCGGTGCTGCCGACATCGTTGGCGTGCCGCTGTTCGATGGCGAGGCCATGCTGCTGCGGTGGCTGGACTCGTCCTCGGCAGGCAAGACCGTGACGTTCCAGCTCGACATCGACTCTGCGCCAGGCGTCCACCCCTTCCGGGGGCTCGGGACAGGTAAATACGGTCAGAAATTCCGCCTCGTCGCTGTGCCTATCACGGACAGCGGCCAGCCACAGAGTTCTCCCGGGTCGCCGATGGGAGCAGGCAGCGGGTCGCCTGCATCTGCGGCACCCCCACCCCCTCCGAAGCCGCAGGGCGACTCGGGAGAAGCCAAACGCGAGCGCACGCTTGCCGAGAAGGTGGCGTGGCGCTGCAAGGATGAGCGGTTCCAGACATGGGTTTCGCATCAGACGGGCGGGTTCGAGATTGGCGGCGGATCGGCGGAAGAGCAGACCGTCAGCTACGTCCGCGAGTTCTGCGGGGTCACTACCCGCGCGCAAATCTTGCCCGGCACTGACCCCGGCAGGAAGTGGGGCATCCTTGAAA
>DASPJU010000105.1:0-5845 GCA_035628475.1 Salinarimonas sp.
CGACGAGCTGGGCGGTGTCGGCGTCGATCACGTCGGTGATCTTGTGCATCTGGCCCTGCTTCATCAGCAGGCGGATGACGTCGACGCCGCGCTCCGACATGCGGTTGGCGAGCTCCTGGATGGTGATCGTCTCGGGGATGACCACCTCGCGGGAGAGCTTCTCCTTCTGCTCCTGCTGGCCGCGGCCGAGCAGGCGCTGGTTGCGGCGGCGGAAGGCCGCGAGCGAGCGGGTGCGCTCGTCGTCGAGGGCGTTGGTGACGGTGAGGCGGCCGCGGCGCTTGTCGTCGCCGGCGCCCTTGGCGGGCTTGGGGACCGCTGCGGGCTTGATCGGCAGGCCCAGCCGGCGGGCGGGACGGGCCTCGTCGTCGCCTGCGGCCGCGGGACGCGCGGCGGCGCCCGTCGCGGGACGCGCCGTGGCGGCGGGGGCGGGAGTCGCGGCCGGGGTGGTGGGCTCGGGCTTGGGCGCGGGCGCCGGACGGGCCATGCTGTCGAGGCTCGGCGGCCGGCGGGTGCCGCCGGCGGCGCCGTCGCTGGCCGTCGTGGGGCGCGGCGCCGGAATGGGCGCCGGGCGGCCGCCGGGCAGCGGGCGGGCCTGGGCGGGGGCGCCCGAGGGCGCGGCGGACGGGGCGCGGGCCGGGGCGTCGCCCAGGCGGCGGCGGGCCTCCTCCTCGGCGCGGCGCTTGCGATCGTCCTCCTGGCGGCGGCGATCGTCCTCCTCGCGCTTGCGGGCCTCCGCGGCCTCGCGCTCGCGGCGCTCCTCGTCGTCGCGCACCGCGCGGCGCTGGGCCTCGTCCTCCTGGCGGCGGCGCTCCTCCTCCTCGCGCTTGCGGGCGTCGACGAGGGCGGCGGCGCGGGCGTCGCGCTCCTGCTCGGACAGGGTGCGCAGCACCACGCCCGACGGGCGCGTGGCGCCGGCGGGGCGCGCGGGCGCGGCCGGCGTCGGGGTGGCGGCGCGGGGAGTCGCGGGGGCGGCGGAGGGAGCGGGCGCGGCGGCCTTCGGCGCGGGCGCCGCCGGGGCGGCGACCTCCTTGCCGCCAGGCCCGATGACGCGACGCTTCACGGTCTCGACCACGACCTGCTTGGTACGGCCGTGCGAGAAGCTCTGGCGCACCGTTCCCTGCTCGACGGGGCGCTTGATCGTCAGCGTCTTGTTGGGCGACATGTGCAGCGTCTTGTCGCCCGGGGTCTTCTGTTCGGTCATTCCGCTCTGGTTCCTGCGGGTTCGATGTCGTCGGTCCGGTCGGCTCCCGGGGAGCCGGCCGTTGGGGCATGAGCAGCTTGGGCGTCCGGCGCACGGTAAATGCGCAAGCGCCGCCAGCGCTTGAGAAGGCCTTCGCTCCCAGCGCCCGCGACGAGAGCCGCATGTATCACATGGGAACGACCTAAAGCCAAATCCAAATCGTCACCGGCGAGATCGTCGATGACGGGTATCGCGTCGGCGCCGTCGCCGAAGCGGCGGCGCAGCGCCTGGCCGAGCTTGCGCCGGCTGTCCCCGGCGGCCTCCGCCGCGTGCACCAGGGCGGCGAGGCCGCCCTCCATGATGCGGGCCTCCACCTTGGCGAAGCCCGTCACCACCGCTCCCGCCTTGTTGGCGAGCGCGAAGCCCTGGCGCAGGTCCCGCCGCAGGGCCGCCTCGATCTCCTCGGGCAGCGTCGGCGCGGCCTTGGCCTCCGCCTTGAGGCCCCGGGAGAAGGCCCGGCGGCGGACGGCTTGCGCGACGGTGTCGCGGGTCGCCGTCACCCAGACCCCCCGCCCGGGAAGGTTGCCCTTCAGGTCCGCCACGACCCGGCCCTCCGGGTCGAGCACGAAGCGGATCATCTCCTCGGGCGCGCGCACCTCGCGCGTCACGATGCAGGTGCGCTCCGGCTCGTGGCCCCGGCGCGGCATGGCGGGCTCCGGGCTCAGGTCGGGTGCGCCTCGGTCTCGGCCTCGGCCGCCTCGTCGACGGGCTCGGGCTGCGGCGCCTCGATCCAGCCCGCCTTGACGCGCGCGGCCATGATCATGGTCTCGGCGTCGGTGCGGGAGATCCCGAAATCCTCCAGCACGCCCTTGTGGCGCACCGCCTCGGGGCCGCGGCCTTCCGTCCAGCCCGCGAGCTCGTCGGTGTCGCAGCCGGCAAGGTCCTCCACGGTCTTGACGCCGTTCTCGCCGAAGGCGACCAGCATGGGCGTGGTGACCCCGTCGACCTCCTTGAGCTCGTCCTGGACGCCGAGCTCGGTGCGGCGGGCCTCCTGCTCGGCCTCGATCTGCGCCAGGTAGTCTTGGGCGCGGCGCTGGATCTCGGAGGCCGTCTCCTCGTCGAAGCCCTCGATCGTGGCGAGCTCGCCCACGTCCACGAAGGCGATCTCCTCCACCGAGCGGAAGCCCTCCGAGGCAAGCAGCTGGCCCACGACCTCGTCCACGTCGAGGGCGTTCATGAACAGCTCGGTGCGCTCGTTGAACTCCTTCTGGCGGCGCTCGGACTCCTCGGCCTCCGTGAGGATGTCGATGTCCCAGCCCGTCAGCTGCGAGGCGAGGCGCACGTTCTGGCCGCGCCGCCCGATCGCAAGGGAGAGTTGGTCATCCGGCACCACGACTTCAATACGCTCCGAGTCCTCGTCGAGCACGACCTTCACGACCTCGGCCGGCTGGAGGGCGTTGACGATGAAGGTGGCGGGGTCGGGGGACCAGGGGATGATGTCGATCTTCTCGCCCTGGAGCTCGCCCACGACGGCCTGGACCCGCGAGCCCCGCATGCCGACGCAGGCGCCCACGGGATCGATGGAGGAGTCGCGCGAGATCACGGCGATCTTGGCGCGCGAGCCCGGATCGCGGGCGACCGCCTTCACCTCGACGACGCCGTCATAGATCTCGGGCACCTCCTGGCCGAAGAGCTTCGACATGAACTGGGGATGCGTGCGCGACAGGAAGATCTGCGGCCCGCGCGCCTCGCGGCGCACGTCGAACAGGTAGGCGCGGATGCGGTCGCCGGGGCGGAAGGTCTCGCGGGGGATGAGCTCGTCGCGGCGCACGATGCCCTCGCCCCGGCCGAGATCCACGATCACGTTGCCGTACTCGACGCGCTTGATGAGCCCGTTGACGATCTCGCCGATGCGGTCCTTGTACTCCTGGTACTGCCGGTCGCGCTCGGCGTCGCGCACCTTCTGCACGATCACCTGCTTGGCGGACTGGGCCGCGATGCGGCCGAAGTCGAAGGGGGGCAGGGTGTCGGCGATGGTGTCGCCGACCTGGGCCGCCGGGTTGTGGCGGCGCGCGTCGGTCAGTGCGATCTCGACCGAGGGGTTCTCGATCCGGTCCACCACGAGGAGATGGCGCGCGAGCCGCAGCTCGCCCGTCTTGGGGTGGATCTCGGCGTGGATGTCGGTCTCGGCGCCGTAGCGGGAGCGCGCCGCCTTGGCGATGGCGTCCTCCATGGCCGCGATGACGATCTGGCGGTCGATGACCTTCTCGCGGGCGACCGCGTCGGCGATCTGCAAGAGCTCGAGCCTGTTGGCGCTGACAGCCATCGGGGTCACTCCTTGGGGGTCTTGCGGGGCGCGCCCTTGGCGCCGCCGGGTTTGCGGGTCGGGGCGCGCTCGGGCGGCGCCTCGTCGGTGTGGGTGTCGGTCGCCTCGCCCGGTCGGCCGCCGCGCCGCAGCGTCTCCCGGATGAGGTCGTCGGTGAGCACGAGGCGGGCCTCGGCGACGTCGCGAAGGGGCAGGCGCGCCGTGAAGGCCTCGACCTCGCCGGCCTTGGGGATCTCGACGAGCGCGTGGCCGTCGTCCGAGCCCCGCACGAGGCCGCGGAAGCGCTTGCGGCCGTCCTGCGGAACGCTCATCTCGATCCGCGCCTCGTGGCCGACCCAGCGCTCGAAGTCGCCGGCCCGCACCAGCGGGCGATCGATGCCGGGCGAGGAGACCTCGAGGTGATAGGCGCGGTCGAGGGGATCGTCCACGTCGAGGGCGGGCGACACGGCGCGGCTCACCGCCTCGCAATCGTCCACCGTCATGGTCCCGTCGGGACGCTCCGCCATGATCTGGACGGTGCAGCCGTTCGTGCCCGAGATCTTCACGCGCACCAGCCGGTAGCCGAGATCGTCGAGCACGGGCTCCACGATCGCCGCGACCCGCGCGCCGACGCCCGTCTCCGTGATCAGCCGCGGATCCTCGTCCCCCTGCGCCATGCCGTCTCCCGTCCGGGGCCCTGGCCCGAAACGAAACAGGAGCGGACCCGGGCGGGCCCACTCCTGACCAGCGATGCATCGCACCGCAACCAGATGTGATGCTGTCCATATAGCGGAAAACCCGCCGATTTCAAGACGCGACCCGCTCCGGGCCCCGTCCGCGTCGCCCTCGCGCGCGCTCCCGGGATGGGACGCCCCCCCCGCGCCTCCCCGAGCCTCGCGCGATCCACGGCGGGAAAGCCGATGCCGAGCCCGGCATGGTCAAGCTTTCTTTACGTAGTTTGCCTCATGAGACGGCAAAATGGAGTGACCTGGCGATGCAGCTCTCGATCCGCGTCCTTGGACTGGTGGTCGGTCTGGCGGTGACCGGCGCGCTGGCGGCGAAGTCGGTGATGGGAACCCTCGAGAGCCTCTCCCAGCGCGACGGCGCCCGCGCGGCCGGCCAGATCGCCCGCGTGCTCGACAGCGCCTACGAGGCGCTGGTGCCGCTCTCGCTCGAGCGCTCGGTGACGCAGGTGGGCCTGTCCATCGCCACCCCGCTGCCGGCCGATTTCCGGCGCCTGCTCGACGACCAGCGCCGCCGCTCCGACGACGCCCTGAGGGACCTGCGCGCCCGCCTCGGGGCGGCCGACCGCGTCCCCGGCGCGCCGGCGCTGCGCGCCGAGATCGACCGGATCGCGGCGGACGTGGCGGGGATCCGCCGTCGGGCCGACGACGCGCTCGCCCGGCCGGCCGCCGAGCGCCCCGCCGGGGCGGCGGAGCTGCCGGCCGGGCTCATCCAGGCGATCGACGCCTCCGAGCGGGCGGTGCGCGCCATCAAGGATCCGGCCATCCTGGACGCCGGTCGCCTCCTGGGCCTCGACAGCGCGACCAACCGGGCCTGGCGCATCCGCGAGTTCGGCGGCCGGGCCCGCACCGTCCTGGCGATCGCGACGCTTCACGGCGCCCCGATCCCCGACGACAGGCTCGCCTATGCCCATCATCTGAGCGGCGGGGTGGACCAGGCCTGGCTCGCCCTGACCGCCTCGTCCGACCGGGGGCTCTCGCCGGCGAGCCGCGCGGCGGTGGACGGGCTGCGCACGGCCTATTTCGAGCGCTACGGCGAGCTGACCAGCGCCGTCCTGGCCCGGGCCAGGACCGGTGGCTACGGGGTGGACTTCCCCACCTTCTTCGCCCGCTCCAACGAGGCCATGGCCGCCGCGGAGGCCCTGACGGCGGCCCTGCGCCAGGACATGATCCGCACGGCCGGCGCGGTCGAGGTGGAGGCCACCCGGGCGCTGGCGGCGCAGCTCGCCGTGGATCTCGCCCTGGCGCTCCTGGGCGTCGGGCTGATGTGGTTCCTCATGGTCCGGGTCTCGGGCCGGCTGGGACGGCTCGACGCCATGATGCGCCGGCTGGCGGCGGGCGACCTCGCGATCGACCCGCGGGGCGTGAGCGGGGGCGACGAGATCGGCGCCATGGCCCGCACGCTCGCGGTGTTCCGCGACAATGCCGGGCGGCTCGCCCGGCTCGGCGAGGAGGAGCGGGCCCGGGAGGCCCGGAGCGCGGCGGAGCGCCGCGCGGCGCTGCTCGGCCTGGCGGACGGCTTCGAGCGGGCCGTGGGAGGCGTGGTGGCCGGGGTCTCGGCCGCCGCCGCGCAGCTTTAGTCCGCCGCCGACGTCATGGCGCGCTCGGCCGCGATCC
>DASPJU010000106.1:0-9294 GCA_035628475.1 Salinarimonas sp.
TCGCGGAGCGGATCGCGGGCTAGGACGGATCGCGCGGAGATCGGCTCCGCTTCGCCGCGTGGACCCGCGATCCGACCGGTCGCCTGGAGGCCGTCATTGCGGGCTCCAGGCCTCGTCCTCCGTCCCGGGGGCGGGGCCCCAGCGGTTCTGGCCCGACTCGCCCGGCGCGAGGCACAGGGTGATCGCCGCCACGAGGCCGAAGCCCATGGAGAGGATGGAGCCTGTCGCGAGGCCTACGATCCCGGCGGCGAGGATCGGCACGCCCAACCAGCCGCTGGCGCCGAGATCGTGCAGCCGCTTGGCGTAGAGGGCGAGGGCGGTCCAGGCGTTCACGAGGGCGGCGGCGGCCATCAGGACGAGGACGACGCTCGCCCCGGCGGTGCCCCGATGCACCCATATCTGGGCCGCGCCGATCATGGAGACCACGCCCGAGATCGCGGTAAGGAGCAGCAGGCCGCCCAGGAAGGGGAGCCTGGCGATGCGGCCCTCGAGGCTGAAGAAGTGATCGCGGAAGTCCATGGGAGCGCCCTCGACGATGCGGCCGTACGGGGCCCGCGACGCGATCGACGATGCCGGGCGATCGTTGCGGGCGCGTTTCGCCGTGGCCCGCTCGCGTTACGGGCCCGTCACAGGGCCAGCCCCTCGTCCCAGGGCGGCGTCTGGCCGTAGAGCCCGCCCAGGAAGTCCACGAAGGCGCGCACCTTCGGCTCCAGATGGCGCCGGCTGGGAAAGACCGCGTGGACAGCGACCCGGCGCGAGCCCGCATGATCGGGCAGGATCCGCACGAGGCGCCCGGCCTTGAGATCGGGCCCCACGTCCCAGGTGGAGCGCAGGGCGATGCCGATGCCCGCGAGCACCGCCTCGCGCACCACCTCGCTCGAATTGGTGCGCAGGGGCCCCGCGACCCGCACCGTCTCGGGCCCATCAGGACCTTCCAGGCGCCATTCGGGGGCGTTGTGGGCGAGGAGCACATGGCCCGCGAGGTCGTCGACCCGGCGCGGCGTGCCGGCCCGGGCCAGATAGGCCGGCGCGGCGCACAGGACCCGGTGGTTGGCCGCGAGCCGTCGCGCCACGAGGCTGGAATCCGACAGGTCCGCGATGCGGATCGCCACGTCGAAGCCCTCGCCGACGATGTCCACGAAGGCGTCCGAGAGCACGAGGTCGAGGGATAGGGCCGGGTGCATCGCCAGGAACGCCACGAGATGGGGCGCGACGTGCAGGCGCCCGAAGGAGGTGGGCGCCGAGACCCGCAGGGTCCCGCGCACCTGCTCCGACCCCCGGGCCGCGAAGGCCTCCGCCTCCTCGACGCTGGCCAGGATCGCGACCACCCGCTCGTAGAAGCCCCGGCCGGCCTCCGTCAGCGCCACCTGCCGGGTGGTGCGCTGGAGCAGGCGCACGCCGAGGCGCTCCTCGAGGCGGCGGATGCGCTTGGAGATCACGGCGGGCGAGAGGCCCAGGTCCCGGCCCGCCGCCGACATGCCCTTGGCCGCCACCACCCGCGCGAAGACGTCGAGATCCCCCAGCCGGTCCAAGATCCGCTCCATTGTTTCGCCCGGGGAAACAATCTCACGACGAAGGGCCGCCTGCACAGGGGCTCGAAAAGCGCCTACATTGGAGGGATACAGGCCAGGGTCCCCGCCATGTCGATCGCCTTTCCCGTTCCCGACGAGGCCGTCCTCGCCCGCCGCGAGGAGATCGTCGCGGGGCTGTCGCGGCTCGTTCATCCCGAGGCGCTCATCGTCTCCGAGGACGAGCGGCGCGCCTTCGAGACCGACGCGCTCACCGCCTATCGCCGCATGCCGCTCGCCGTGGTGCTGCCCTCGACCACGCAGGAGGTGTCGGCGGTGCTGCGCTTCTGCCGCGAGCAGGGCGTGAAGGTGGTGCCGCGCGGGGCCGGCACCTCGCTCGCGGGAGGGGCCATCCCGCAGGAGGACGCGATCATCCTCGGCGTCGCCAAGATGAACCGGGTGATCGACGTCGACTTCCTCGACCGCACCGCCCGCGTCCAGGCCGGCATCACCAACCTCGCCATCTCCCAGGCCGTGGCGCACGAGGGGTTCTTCTACGCCCCCGACCCGTCGAGCCAGCTCGCCTGCACCATCGCGGGCAACATCGCGATGAACTCGGGTGGCGCCCACTGCCTCAAATACGGCGTCACCACCAACAACCTCATGGGCGTCACGCTGGTGCTCCTCGACGGCACGGTCGTCGAGATCGGCGGCGAGCACCTCGACAGCGAGGGCTACGACCTGCTCGGCCTCGTCTGCGGCTCGGAAGGCCAGCTCGGCGTCGTGACGGAGGCGGTGGTGCGCATCCTGCGCGCGGCGGAAGGGGCGCGCCCGGCGCTGATGGGCTTCGATTCGGTGGAGGACGCGGGCGCCTGCGTGGCCGCCATCATCGGGGCCGGCATCATCCCCGTCGCCCTCGAATATATGGACCGGCCCGCCATCAAGATCTGCGAGGCCTTCGCCCATGCGGGCTATCCCCTCGACGTCGAGGCCATGCTCATCATCGAGGTGGAGGGATCCGACACGGAGATCGACGACATGCTGGCCCGCATCGTCGAGATCGCCCGGCCCTTCAACCCGCGGGCCGTGAAGGTGGCGCAGTCGGAGGCCGAGGCCGCCGCGATCTGGAAGGGCCGCAAGTCGGCCTTCGGCGCGACGGGGCGCATCTCCGACTACATCTGCATGGACGGAACCATCCCCACGGGCCAGCTGCCCCACGTCCTCAAGCGCATCGACGAGATCGTGAAGGGCTACGGCCTGGGCGTCGCCAACGTCTTCCACGCGGGCGACGGCAACCTCCACCCGCTGGTCCTGTTCGACATCAACAAGCCCGGCGAGATGGAGAAGGCGGAGGCCGCGGGCGAGGACATCCTGCGGCTGTGCGTCGAGGTGGGCGGCTGCCTCACGGGCGAGCACGGGGTCGGCATCGAGAAGCGCGACCTCATGACCTGCCAGTTCACCCAGGCCGACCTCCACCAGCAGATGCGCGTGCGCGGCGTGTTCGACCCCGCTTGGCTCATGAACCCGGCGAAGGTGTTCCCGCTCGACGGGCGGGTGGCGTGAGTCGCCTCTCCCCGCTGGCGGGGAGAGGGCCTCGGCCCCCCTTGCCGGGGGCTGAGGCGAGGGCGGCAGCCCGAAGGTGAGGGGGTCTTGATGCGAGGCGCCGACACGACCACCACCGGACGCGCCCGTCTCCTGCGGCGCTCCCAGACCGAGGCCGAGCGGCGCCTGTGGGCGCGCCTGCGCAATCGCGGTCTCGCTGGCCACAAGTTCACGCGGCAGGAGCCGATCGGGCCCTATATCGCCGATTTCTGCTGCCGCGAGCACGGTCTCGTCGTCGAGCTGGACGGCTCGCAGCACGTCGACAGCGCCCGCGACGCGACGCGGGATGCCTTTCTCGCCACCGAGGGCTATCGCGTCCTTCGCTTCTGGAACCCAGAGATCTTCACCAACATGTCCGGCGTGATCGAGACCATCCTGGCGGCGCTGTCTGCGGAGAGACCCCCTCACCCTCGGGCTGACGCCCTCGCCTCAGCCCCCGGCAAGGGGGGCTTCGGCCCTCTCCCCGCCCGCGGGGAGAGGTGAGATGAGCGCGATCCACACCCCCACCACCGAGCCCGAGGCCTGCGCCATCGTCGTCGAGGCCGCCGCGCGCCGCACCCCGCTCGCCCTCCAGGGCGGCGGCACCAAGGCCGAGGTCGGGCGGCCCTCGCAGACGGAGGCGACGCTCTCGGCCGCGGGGCTCTCCGGCGTCACCCTCTACGAGCCGGCCGAGCTCGTGATCGGCGCGCGGGCCGGCACGCCGCTCGCCGAGGTCGTCGAGACCCTGGCGGCGCGGGGCCAGGAGCTGCCTTTCGAGCCCATGGACCATCGCGTGCTCATGGGCTCCACGGGCGAGCCCACCGTCGGCGCGGTGGCGGCGGGCAACGTCTCGGGGCCGCGGCGGCTGCTCGCGGGCGCGGCCCGCGACAGCCTCATCGGCGTGCGATTCGTCAACGGGCGGGGCGAGGCCATCAAGTCGGGCGGGCGGGTGATGAAGAACGTCACCGGCCTCGACCTCGTGAAGCTCCAGGCGGGCGCCTGGGGAACGCTGGGCTTCCTGACCGAGGTGGTCTTCAAGGTGCTGCCCAAGGCCGAGCGGATCGCGACGCTGGCCTTCTCAGATCTCGACGACCGGCGCGCCGTGGAGGCCCTGTGCACGGCCGCGGCCTCCCCCTTCGAGGTCACGGGGGCCGCGCACCTGCCCGGCGAGCGCACGCTCATCCGGATCGAGGGCTTCTCGTCCTCGGTGGAGTACCGCCTGGGCCAGCTGCGGCGGGTGCTCAAGGCCTTCGGCAGCCCCGACCTCGTCGAGGGCGAGGCGGCGGCGGGGCTGTGGGCCGCGATCCGCGACGGCGCTCCGATCGCCGAGCCGCGCGATCACGCGGTCTGGCGGGTCTCCACGGCCCCCACGATGGGCCCTGGCGTCGTGGAGGCCATCGCCGAAGCCGTCACGGCGCGCCACTATTACGACTGGAGCGGCGGCCTGATCTGGATCGCCACCCCCGCGACGGGCGACGCGGGCGCCTCCGCCATCCGGGGCGCCGTCGCTCGGGCCGGGGGCCATGCGACGCTGATCCGCGCGCCCGAGGCGGCGCGGGCCGCCCTCGACGTGTTCCAGCCCCTCCCCGAGCCCCTCATGCGCCTGCACGCGGGCGTCAAGGCGAGCCTCGATCCGGCGGGAATCTTCAATCCGGGGCGGATGCATGCGGGCGTCTGAGGCGGCCCTGTCCGGTCCGGAGCGGTCCGCTCCAGGCCGCCACGCTTGGGCGCTCGCGGCGCTCGGCGTCGTCGTCGCGACGGCGCTGATCCTGCTCGCCATGGGGCGCGAGCCGATCTGCCGCTGCGGATATGTGAAGCTCTGGCACGGGGTGGTGGTCTCGTCCGAGAACTCGCAGCACCTCGCCGACTGGTACACGCCCTCGCACGTGATCCACGGCTTCATCTTCTACGGGCTCGTGCGCCTCGGCGCCCGCCTGTCGGGCCGGCGGATCCCCTTCGGGTGGGGCCTCGTCGCGGCGCTCGTCGTCGAGGGAGCCTGGGAGGTCGTCGAGAACACCGACGCGGTGATCGGGCGCTATCGCGAGGCGACGATCGCGCTGGACTATTTCGGCGACAGCGTCCTCAACTCGGTGGCCGACATGGCGGCCATGGTGGCGGGCTTCGGGCTCGCCGCCCGCTTGCCGGTCGCCGTCACGGTGGCGCTGGCGCTTGCCATGGAGCTCTTCGTCGGCTGGATGGTGCGCGACGGGCTCGCGCTGAACGTGCTCATGCTGCTGTGGCCGCTGGACGCGGTGCGGGCATGGCAGGGCGGAGGCGGTTGATGATCACCGGCCTCCACGGTTCGAACGACGTCGCAACGGCCCGCAGGGCCCCCGGAACACGCCCATGAAAACCAACTTCACCCCCGACCAGCTGCGCGACGCCGCCACGCAGGAATCCGAGAAGATCCTGCGCACCTGCGTCCATTGCGGGTTCTGCACCGCGACCTGCCCGACCTATCTCCTCCTGGGCGACGAGCTCGACAGCCCCCGCGGGCGCATCTACCTCATGAAGGACATGCTGGAGGGCGGAAAGCCCGCCACGCCGGAGGTCGTGCGCCACATCGACCGCTGCCTGTCCTGCCTGTCCTGCATGACCACCTGCCCGTCGGGGGTGCACTACATGCACCTCGTCGACCACGCGCGCGCCTATATCGAGGCGACGCACAGGCGGCCCTGGCACGACCGGCTCGTGCGGGAGATCCTGGCCCGGATCCTGCCCTACCCGAACCGCTTCCGCCTCGCGATCCTGGCGGCGTTCTTGGGGAAACCCTTCAAGGGGCTGGTGGGCGGGGTCCCGCATCTGGGCAACCGGCTGAAGGCCATGCTGGAGCTCGCCCCCTCGTCCTCGCCGGGCCGCTCGCCCTTCGACCGGCCGGGCACCTTCCCGGCGGACGGGCCCCGGCGCGCCCGCGTGGCGATCCTGTCGGGCTGCGCCCAGCCCGTGCTCAAGCCCGGCTTCAACGAGGCCGCCGTGCGCCTCCTCAACCGGCACGGGGTCGAGGTGGTCCAGCCCCGGGGCGAGGGCTGCTGCGGGGCGCTGGTCCACCACATGGGCCGCGACGAGGAGAGCCACGCCTTCGCCAAGCGCAACATCGACGCCTGGATCCGGGAGATGGACGGCGAGGGGCTGGACGCCATCGTGATCACGGCGTCCGGCTGCGGCACGACGATCAAGGATTACGGCTTCATGTTCCGCGAGGATCCGGCCTATGCCGGGAAGGCGAAGCGCGTGTCGGCGATCGTGAAGGACGTCACCGAGTACATGACCACGCTGGACCTCATGGAGCCGGTGCGCGAGTTCGACCTCACGGTCGCCTATCACTCCGCCTGCTCGATGCAGCACGGGCAGGCCATCCGCACCGAGCCCAAGACGCTCCTCAAGAAGGCGGGCTTCACGGTCAAGGACGTGCCGGAAGGGCACATCTGCTGCGGCTCGGCGGGGGTCTACAACATCCTCCAGCCCGAGATCGCGGGTCAGCTGCGCGCCCGCAAGGTGGCCAATATCGAGCGCACGAAGCCCGACCTCGTCGCGACGGGCAATATCGGCTGCGCCACCCAGATCGGGCAGGGCACATCGCTTCCCATCGTCCACACGGTGGAGCTCCTCGACTGGGCGACGGGCGGGCCGATCCCCGAGGCCCTGGAGGCGGCGGGGTTGCCGAGCGTGCCGGCCCTCGCGCCGATGCGGACGGCGGCGGAGTAGGGCCGACCGCGCAGCGATCGCGTCGGGGTTCCCCCCTCGCCCGGCCCCGCGGGCCGACCTCCCCCATCGAGGGGAGGTCGACGGGCGAAGCCCGGCGGGTGAGGGTGGCAGCGCCGACGCTGCCGGCTTGCCCTGCCGGCGCGGGATCCGTCTAAACCCTCTTGCGGCATCCTTTCGCGCGACGCCCGCTAGGCGAAGGGGGGCCGGTTAGGTTAATGAGGGCCCTCCGAAGCCTCGGGAGCCGAGACCCTTGCCGTTCCTCATCCCTCCGCGGGCGTCCCGCGTCCTGACCGCGATCGCGCTGGCGGCCGGGTCGGTCCTGGTCTCGCCGGCGCTCGCGGCCCGCGAGCAGGCTCCCCTTCCGCTCGCCGAGCCGCTCCGGCCCGCCGACAGCCTCGAGGGCAATTTCCTCGCGGCCTATGTCGCCGGCATCGGGCGCGACACCGCCGCCGCCGCGACCTTCTTCCGCGAGGCCATCAAGGCCGATCCGCGCAACAAGGACCTCGTCGAGCGCGCCTTCGTGGCCTTCCTGGCGGACGGGGCCATGCAGGATGCCTTCCGGGCCGCCGAGCGCATCCTCCAGCGCGATCCCAACAACGGCCTCGCCAACCTGACGCTGGGCGTGCGGGAGCTGCGGCTCAAGCGCTACCAGGCGGCCCGGGGCCATCTGGCCAAGGGCGGGCGCGGCCGCGCGGCCGACCTCACGGCGACCCTGCTCACCGCCTGGTCGCACGCGGGCTCGCGCGAGCCGCAGAAGGCCGCCGAGGCCCTGGAGCGGCTGCGCGGCGAGCGGGCCTTCAACATCTTCCGCGACTACCATGCGGGCCTCATCGCCGCCTTCCTGGGCAACGGCGCCGAGGCCGAGCGGCGCCTCAGGGCCGCCTACGAGGCCGAGCGCAACACCCTGCGCCTCGTCGACGCCTTCGCGCGCCACGAGGCCCGGCGCGGGCGCCGCGACGCCGCGATCGCCGCCTACGAGGCCTTCGACGCGGTCGTGCCGCGCCAGCCCATCGTGCGCGACGCGCTGGCGAGGCTGCGCGCCGACCGGCCCCTCGAGCCCCTGGTCGCCGACGTGGCGGCGGGCGCGGCGGAAGTGCTCTACGGGCTGGGCGCCGCCGGCAACAACCAGGGCGACGAGTTGCCCGCCATCATCTATCTGCGCCTGGGGCTGCACCTGAACCCGGAGCACGACATGGCGCTCGTGACCCTGGGCGACATCTACGAGCGCCTCAAGCGTCCCGACCGGGCCAACGAGATCTTCGCCCGCGTGCCGAAGTCCTCGCCGCTCTACGCCAACGCCGAGATGCAGATCGGCATCAACCTGGAGCAGACGGGCCGCAGCGAGGAGGCGACGCGCCATCTCGAGCGCATCGCGGCCGAGCGCCCCGACGACGTCGACACCCTGGTGGCGCTGGGCAACGTCCTGCGCTCGCGCAAGCTCTACAAGGAAGCCGCCGCCACCTACACGCGGGCCGTCGAGAAGATCGGCACCCCCGACCGCAGCCATTGGACCCTGTTCTATTTCCGGGGCTCGGCCTATGAGCGGGCCAAGGACTGGCCCAAGGCGGAGGCCGACCTCAAGAAGGCCCTGGAGCTCGTCCCCGAGACCCAGACCAACGGCCGCGCCCAGGTGCTGAACTATCTCGGCTATTCCTGGGTCGACATGGGGATCAACATCGACGAGGCGTTCCGCCTCCTCAAGCGCGCCGTCGAGCTCCAGCCCCATGACGGCATGATCATCGACAGCCTCGGCTGGGCCTATTACCGGCTCGCGCGCTACGAGGACGCGGTGCGCGAGCTGGAGCGGGCCGTCGAGCTCAAGCCCGGCGATCCGGTGATCAACGACCATCTCGGCGACGCCTATTGGCGCGTCGGGCGCCGGCTGGAGGCCCGCTTCCAGTGGCAGCACGCCCGCGACTCGAACCCCGAGCCGGAGGATCTCGCCAAGATCCTGCGCAAGCTCGACCAGGGCCTCGAGGAGCTCCCCCAGCCCAAGCCCGCCTCCGCCGAGACCGCAGCGCCCGAGCCGGCCGCGGCCGAGACGCAGAACCCGGGCTGAGCCTTCACCTCTCCCCGCCCTGGGGGAGAGGGCTTCAGGCCCCCTTGCCGGGGCCTGGAGCGAGCGCGGCAGCGCGACGGTGAGGGGGCCTGGACGGTCGAGAGCTCCGTCCTGAGACCCCCCTCACCCCTGCTCACGTCGTTCGCTTGCGCCGCCCGCCATTCCGCGGGCGTCGCCCTGTCCCCGCCCGCGGGGAGAGGAGAGGGACCTCACGCCGCCGCGCGGCCGCCTTCCGTCCTGAGCCAGGCCGCGCCGCAGGCCTTGGCCAGCTCGCGCACCCGCAGGATGTAGCTCTGGCGCTCGGTCACCGAGATCACGCCGCGCGCGTCGAGCAGGTTGAAGACGTGGCTTGCCTTGATGCACTGGTCGTAGGCCGGCAGTGCCATGAGGTGGCGCTCGCCCGCGTCCCCCGCCTCCAGGTAGGGGCGGCAGGCGCTCTCG
>DASPJU010000107.1:0-10366 GCA_035628475.1 Salinarimonas sp.
AGCGCTCCCAGGCCCCGCTCACGGAGCGGCCGCCCTCGTAGAGAGAGGCGTTGAGCCACGAATCGAAGCCGAGCGCGGCGCGCTTCAGCCTGGTCCAGAACGAGACCCCGCCATCGAACCGCACGTCAGACCCCTTGTGGCTCCGGCCGGGGCTTGCCCGCCCCGAACCCTGCTATCTTTATCAATCGCGGCCGCTCGGGGCGAGTCAGGAGATCGCGCTCCCGCGCGAGCCCGGCCCGTCCGGCCTCGTACAACGCACATACCCCCGTTCCAGGTCCATGCGACATCGTCGGTGCGTCGGCGCACGACCGAGGGCCGCCCGCGTCTAACATGGTGGCCCGCGGGCTCGCGCGCCAGCCCGCGCGGACCCGCGTCCACATATCCTTGGCCCGGCCGCGGGGGCGGCCGGCATTGCCGAGCGCGGTCGCGGGGCTTACCTGACGGGCACGCCGCTCCGGCCCGAACGCCGCCCTCCGGGAGCCCCGAGCCTTGAACGCACCGACCACGCCCTTCTGGCGCGCCAAGCCGCTCGCCGCGATGACCGACGCCGAGTGGGAATCGCTGTGCGACGGCTGCGGCCGCTGCTGCCTCGTGAAGCTCGAGGACGAGGACACGGGCGAGTTCCTCTACACGGACGTGGGCTGCGAGCTCCTCGATCCGGGGGGCTGCCGGTGCGCCGACTACCCGAATCGGCAGGCGCGGGTGCCCGACTGCGTCCGCCTCACCCCCGCGGCCGTGACGGAGCTGCCCTGGCTGCCGTCGACCTGCGCCTACCGCCTCGTCGGCCAGGGACGCGACCTGCCGGCCTGGCATCCCCTGGTCACGGGCGATCCCGAGAGCGTCCACCGGGCCGGGATGTCGGCGCGCGGGCGGATCGCGGGGCCCGAATCGGCCTTCTCGCTCGCCGATCTCGTCGACCGGATCGTCGACTGGCCGGAATGAGGCGGGCCGCTCGTCGCGGTCAGGCGCGCGCCTCCGCGGCGCAGATCGCGGTGAACAGCGCGAGCGCCGCCACGAGCTCGAGGACGCCGCTCGTCCCCAGCAGCGTCGGGCCGGCCGCGAGGATGCCGGCGAGGGAGGCGGCGAGGGTGACCAGGGCGGCCCACAGGATCATGGGAGGCTCCTCCGGGAAGGCGCGTGCGTTCGGGCAGGATATTGCGCGGCGGGCCATTAACCAGCCTTTTGTGAACCCTTGATGAAGGGCGCCTCAGGCGTCGATCGCCCGGCGCGCGTCGGCGCGTATGCGCTCCACCATGGCCCGCACGCCGTTGGACCGCTGGGGCGTGAGATGCTCGGCGAGCCCCAGGCGGGCGAACAGGGCGAGGGCGTCCGTTCCCAGGATCTCGTCGGCGGGCCGGCCCGAATAGAGCGCGACGAGCAGCGCCACTAGGCCGCGCACGATGTGGGCGTCGCTCTCGCCGCGCAGGCGCAGCACCGGCGCGCCGCCCTCGGCGGCGGTCGTGGTCTCGAGCCAGACCTGGCTGGCGCAGCCCGGCACCTTGTTGGCGCTCGTGCGCGCATCGTCGGGCAGAGGCGGCAGCATGCGTCCCAGCTCGATGAGGTAGCGGTAGCGCTCCTCCCAATCGTCCAGGAACTCGAAATTGGCGATGATCTCGTCGATGCTCGGCAGCATGGCTCGGCCCGGTTCGCGAGCCCGACCTATAGGGCCTCGGGCCCGCGATGGCGAGACGCCCGGCGGGCCTCAGGGGGCGGACGGCCGGTCCGGATCGCCGACCGCAGCCCGGGCGCGCGCGAGCGCCTGGCGCGTCGCCTCCGCAGCGAGCGCGCGCCTGGTCTCCTCGGGCAGGGCCGACCAGGTCCGCGCCAGGGCCTCGGCCCCGGCGAGTCCCTCCCCCGTCGTCGGCGGGGCGACCGGGACGGGATCGCGCAGGGGCGAGAGCGCGTAGATCGCGCCGATGACGAGCGCGCATCGCAGGATCAGCAGCATCAAAGGTCTCCTCGCGAGGCGGCGCGTCGATCTCGCCGGACTCTAGCGCGTTTCGCCGCGACCGTCGCCGTCGACGGCGTGAATCGGCCAGGATATTGAACAAAAGATTGCCACGACTGGATACATTTCGTTAAGCATGAACCCCGCTTTTCGACTGGTCTTTTGCTGCGCGGGACATCCTCGATGCTCTGGGAAGGCCCCCGTCATCTGCCGTGGACGGTCGCGGGCTCCGGCGGGGTCGGCGAGGGCTTCCGGGCTTAGCGTTCATTTAAGCGGCCTCTGCCACGGTAGGTCCTGTCGAGAAGAGGCGCGCGGGTGAACCGCTGCGAACAGGCGTTGCAGAGCGGAAGCTGGGTATCTGTGTTCGATCGACGGCTGGCGGGCCTCGTCCACGAGTCCGTCCAGGCCGACCCGAGTGAGCGCACGCGCCACGAGCGCTTCATCGCGTCCCGGATGGGAACGGGGTTCGTCGCGCTCGCCTTCCTGCCTCTCTTCCTTCTCCTGCGGGGCGTTCCCACGGCCGGGGAATCGATGCTGCTCGTCTGCCTCGTGGCGCCCCTGGTGGCGGCGGCGATCCTGTCGCTCACCGGCCGGATCGGCCTCGCCCACGCGATCTCCTCCGTGAGCCTCGCCGGTTTCGTCGTGACCCTGGTGGGAGCCTCCGGCGGCGTCGCCTCGTCAGCCATCGTCTGGTTCGTCGCCGTGCCGCTGGAGGCCATGCTGTCGGGATCGCGGCGCAGCGCGGTGATCGGCGCGGTCATCGGCATGGTGGCGGTGGTCGTCGCGACGGCGCTCGAGGCCGCGGGGGCGTTCCCGCTCGTCCAGACCTGGCCGACCATGGTCGCGGCCCCGATCTTCGCGCTCACCGCGATCGCCCACGCGGGCTCGCTCGTCCTCGTCCAGAATCGAGCCGAGGTCGAGCAGCGGGCGCGCCTCACCCTGCTGGACGCGCAGGACCGCTCGCTCCTCCAGGCCATCGACGACCTCGTGACCTGGCACGACCGCGCCGGCGCGGTGGTCAAGGCGAGCCCCGCCGCCATGAAGCTCGTGGGCGCCCCCTCCGGCGCGCTGCTCGGGCGCGGGCTGTTCGCCCGGGTCCATGTCTCCGACCGGCCGGCCTATCTCAAGGCGATCAGCGACGCGGGCCAGGGGGACCGCCCCGTGGAGGCGCAGTTCCGCCTCCATGCCGGGACGGGGAGCGAGGCGCAGGTCGTCTGGGTCGAGATGCGGGCCCATCGGGTCGACGCGGCGGAGCCGGACGCCCCCTCGGTCGTCGCCGTGACCCGCGACATCTCGGCGCGCAAGCAGCACGAGGAGGACCTCGAGCTCGCTCGCGCCCGGGCCGAGCGCGCGGACGAGCTCAAGGCGCGCTTCCTGGCCACCGTGAGCCACGAGCTGCGCACCCCCCTCAACGCCATCATCGGCTTCTCGGAGATCCTCACGGGCGACGTGGCCGGGATCGACGAGACGCAGCGGCGCGACTACGCCCGGATCGTCCACGAATCGGGCCACCACCTGCTCGCGGTCGTGAACACGCTGCTCGACATGTCGAAGATCGAGACCGGCAATTTCGACGTGTCGCCGGAGCCCTTCGACCTCGCCGAGCTGGTGCGGGGATGCTGCGACCTCATGCGGCTCAAGGCCGACCAGGGCGGGGTGATCATCGCGCGCGAGATCGCCCACGACCTGCCCGAGATCGTGGCGGACCGGCGCGCCTGCAAGCAGATCCTCATCAACCTCGTCTCCAACGCCGTGAAGTTCACGCCCTCGGGCGGGCAGGTCACGGTCTCGCTGCGCCGGGAGCGCGACCGGCTGATCCTCGCGGTCGCCGACACGGGCGTGGGCGTGCCCGAGACCGACCTGCCCAAGCTCGGCAACCCGTTCTTCCAGGCGAGCTCCAGCTACAGCCGGGCCCACGAGGGCACGGGGCTCGGCCTGTCGGTGGTGCGCGGGCTGATCGGCCTGCATCAGGGCACCATGACGATCGAGAGCCAGATCGGGGAGGGCACGCGCGTCACCGTCGATCTCCCCATCGATTGCCGCTCGGGCGCTCCCCGCGGCGCGATCGCGGTCCACACCATCGCGCGGCTGCAGCGGCAGCCGGCGCGCGAAGCCGGAGTGAAGAGAATTGCGTGAGCTTCTGGCTGCCCGCCCCGGGCGCGACGGCATCGTGACGGGCCCCGCCTCGCGGGCGCGGGGCGGGCCAACCCTGCTGGCCCGCCTCGGCGGGACGCTGGCGACCCGCCCCGCGGTCGTGGCGGGCACCATCGTGGTCACGGCCTGCGGCGCCGCCATCGCGGTCAACGCGCTCACCTTCCAGCGGGCGCGCCATCCGGCGCCGCTCTTCGCCGAGCGCCCGCGCGCCGCGGCCGAGGCGCCTGCCCCGGTCAAGCGGGTCGAGCCCCCGCGGGCGGAGCTGCCCGCCGCGCCTCCGCTCCCGCCGGCCCGCCCCCTGCCGGCCGCCGCTCCCGCGGCGGCGCCCGCGCCCCCTCCGGCACGGCGCGACCATATCGGCGACCTCCTGCGCGGCGGCGAGGCGACGGGGGCGGTGGCGCGCCAGGGTAGCGCCGAGTCGGGGCGCTCGCTCGCCGGCGCGCAACGCGCCCTCGTGAAGCTCGGCTACGGCCCGCTCACCGCCGACGGGGTCAAGGGCCCGGCGACCCGGGCCGCCCTCGAGCGCTTCGAGCGCGACCGGCGCCTGCCGCCGACGGGCGAGCTCAACCCCCGCACGGCCCGCGAGCTCGCGGCCGCGTCGGGCCTCTCCCTGGACTAGGGGAGGGCTTCCAATCGGGCGCGGCCCTCCCGATCTGGGACAGGACCGCCCCGCCGGCGCCCGCCGACCGCTCGGACCGCTCCATGACCTCGACGCCGCGATCCCGGTCGCCTCACGCGCCGGTCCTCCTCCCGGATCCGCGGCCATGGCGCGCCTGACCGCCGCCTTCTTCGCCGCGGCCCTCCTGCGCCGCAGCGACCTCGAGGGGGCCTCCGGCATGCTGCGCCGGCGCGGGGCCGCGGAGGCCGGGGCCGTCTTCGTGAAGGTGGACCGCCTCGACGGCACCGCCGACCTCTACGGCCCCGCGCCGCAATCCCTCGTGAGCGACGGGCGCGGGGAGCGCCTGTTCGCCCCCGTCCTGGAGCGTGCCGCGCCCGCCGACGTCGAGGAGCGGATGCGGCGCGAGATCCGCTTCGATCCGGACCTCTGGTTCGTGGAGATCGAGGACCGCCAGGGCCGCTGCTTCCTCGATCTCGCTCCGCCCGACGATCCGGAGCGCTGAGAGCCCCGCCGAGCGCGTGGCCGACGCGGCCGGCGGGGAAGCACGCCCGGCCCCGGGCGGCCGTTTGCGTCGGGTAGACGACACGAGAGGGGAACCAACGGCAAAGGTTCGGCGTTGGCCGCGCGTCCCCGCTCGTCCGGGGCGCGCTCCGAGGGGAGGTGGGGCGCCGTCGTTGGAGTCGTCCCCCACCATGCCCGAGGGTCGCGTTCCCCTGCTCGCCTCGCCGGTCGCCCCGGCCCGGGAGGCCGCGAGGCGCCGTGCGGTCGTCGCGCCGTTCTCCCTGTTCCTGCTCGCGTCCGCGCTGCTGCCGCTTGCCCTGTTCGCCTTCGCGGCCTGGCAGGACTGGCGGGGGCTCATCGACGAGACCCGGGCCCGGGTCGGCTCCTCGGTCGACGCCATCGCGGAGCACGCCTTGCGCGTGCTCAAGACCCAGGAGCTCGCCGCCGCGCACGTCGCGGAGCGGCTCAAGGACGCCGCGGCCCTCGATCCGGACGCGCTGGCCCGGACCCTCGCGGGGGAGACGGCCGCCCTGCCGGACGTGGAGGCGATCGCGATCCTGGACGCGGCGGGCACCGTCGTCGGTCCCCCCGGGCCCCTGCCGGCCGGGCCCGGCTCGCTCGCGGAACGCGCCTTCTTCCGCCGGCTCGCGGCCGGCGATCGCGTCGCGATCGGCGGCCGGATCGGCGGGATCGACGGCCCGATCCTCGTGGCGGTGCCGCGCCGGGACGCCCAGGAGGCCTTCGCGGGCGCCGTCGTCCTCGCGCTCTCGCCGGCGGGTTTCCGCAGCTTCTACCGCGACACCTTCCCGACGCGCGGATCGGTGGGCCTCATCCACCGCGAGGGCGCCGTGCTGGTGCGGGAGCCGGAGGCGCCTGGCAGCCCCCTGACCATGCTGCCGCACTCCCCCTTCTTCGACCTGATCGCCCGGCGCCCACGGGGCGTGGAGCAGGTCGCCACGGCTGTGAGCGGGCGCACGATCGAGCTGGGCTACGCCCAGGTGGGCGCCCTGCCGGTCTATGCCTTCTACGCGGTCCCCCAGGAGGACCTGTGGGCCGCCTGGCGCGAGCGCTTCGCCCGCATGAGCCTCTATTTCGCCCCGGCGGCCTCCCTGCTGGCGGCGCTCGCCTTCTTCGCCTGGCGCAGCCACGGCCGGCTGGAGGAAACGGTGGCGATGCGCACGGGAGCCCTGTCGCGGGCCATCGAGGAGCGCGACCTGCTGCTGCGGGAGGTGCACCACCGCGTCAAGAACAACATGCAGATCATCTCGAGCATGATCCGACTGCAGGACCGGGTCGGCACCGCGCCCTCGGAGACCGTGCGCCGCATCCATGCCATGGCGATGGTGCACGAGCTCGCCTACGCGGCGAGCGGCCCCGTGAGCGAGATCGACCTCGCGGCCTATGCCGAGCGCCTGTGCGCCGCGCTGGCGGCGGGCGATCCGCGCCGCGGGGTCCGCTTCGCCTTGAACCTGGAGCCGATCCGGCTCGACCTGGAGCGCGCCATGCCTTTCGCGCTCATCCTGAGCGAGGCGGCCACCAACGCCTGTCGCCACGCCTATCCGGACGGGGTCGGCGTCGTCGAGGTGGTCCTGCGCCGGACCGGCGAGGGCATCGAGCTGCGCGTCCACGACGAGGGACGGGGCTTCAACCCGGAGGTGGACGGCCGCGGCGGCTTCGGCCTCACCCTGATCCGGAACCTGAGCCTCCAGCTCGACGCCGAGTACCGCTACGAGCGCGATCCGGGCACCCGTTTCGTGCTCACCTTCCCGCTCGCGACGCCCACCGGCTCAGCCGGCGCGGCCTGAGGCGGCGCGCAGGGCAGCAATGTCGGGCCGCTCCCGGCGGGCCGCGCCGGCGCGCGCGCGCTCCGCGGCGGACGGGTCGTGGAGGGGCTGGTGGCGCCCCGCGCGGCGCAGATCGAGCGGCCGGTCGAGGATCGCCTCCACCAGGCGGATCGCGCAGGAGCGCGGGGTCTCGCGCACGAGGGCCGCGAGGCGGAACACCGTCGCGACCGAGCGGGCGATGCCGTCGTCGAGGGTCAGGAACACGGTGATCGCTTCCGTCTCGCCCACCCCCGCCGCCGCGAGCGCCAGGGCGAGGAGGTCGTGGCGCTCGGGGGCCGCGAGGTCGAGGGCCGGTGCGGGGGGCGCCAGGCCCAGGAGCGCGTGCAGCCGCGCCTCGAAGCCCGCGCGGTCCTGCGCCGCCGCGTCCGCGACGAGCGCGTCGATCGCCTCGCGCGAGGCCCGGGGGAGGGGAGATGCCCGCAGGGCGGGCGCGCCCGCGATTGCGGCGCGGATCGCGTCGCGCTCGGGCGGGGGCGCCGCGAGATAGAGGGCGGCGCGGCTGTCGAGGGGGAGGTCGCCGCGGGCGAGGATCGCGCCCGCGAGGTCCGGGCGGGAGCGGGCGCGCTCGACCACGCAGGCCAGCGCCGATCCGTCGAGCGGGACGGCCGGGTTGCGGGCGAGCGCGAGGTCGATCGCCGGCTCGGCGCGGGCGAGCAGAGCCGCGATATCGGCGGGCGAGAGATCGCGGCGGCTCGCCACGGCGTCCGCCCAGTCGGGGTTGCGGGCGAGCGTCGCCGGCAGGAAGCCCTCTGGCAGGCGCCGCGCCTCGGCGATCGTCGCGCGGGCGACCGCGCCTCCGCGGGCGACGAGGAAGCGGATCACGCTGCCCGGCGTGTCCTCGACCGGCGCGAGGATCCGGGCCACCGCCAGGGCGGTGGCGTCGTCGACGCCCGGCAGCAGGCCGAGCGCGAGGCTCTCGAAGGACGCCACCGCCTCGGCGTCGCGGACCGGCGCGCCCGCGAAGAGGCCCGCCTGGACCCGCAGCAGGGCATGGCGCACGTCGAGATGGGGATCCCACGCCAGCGCGGCGAGGCTCGAAAGGTCCGAGGTGGCGGCGGGCATGGGACGCAACTGAGAGGAGAACGCGACTTCGCTCAGATTAGAGCGGCCTCGTTGACGATCCCCTAACCACGCCCGCCCGTCGCGCGCTCATGCCGCGAGCCGTCCCTCGAGCCCCACGGCGGCCAGCGCGAAGGCCTGCGAGAGCGCCACCTCCTCCAGCCGGTCGAAGCGCCCCGAGGCGCCGCCATGGCCCGCCTCCATGTTGGTGCGCAGCAGGACCGGTCCCCCGCCCGTCATGGTGGCGCGCAGCCGCGCGACCCATTTCGCCGGCTCCCAATAGGTCACCCGCGGATCGCTCAAGCCCCCGAGCGCCAGGATCGCGGGATAGGCCTGGGCCCGGACATTGTCGTAGGGCGAGTAGGACAGGATGACCCGGAACGCCGCCTCGTCGATGCCCGGATTGCCCCATTCGGGCCATTCGGGCGGGGTCAGCGGCAGGTCGCCGTCGAGCATCGTGTTGAGCACGTCCACGAAGGGCACGTCCGCGATGATCCCCGCGAACAGGTCGGGGCGCATGTTGGCCACCGCCCCCATGAGCATGCCCCCCGCCGAGCCGCCCTGCGCCACGATGCGGCCCGCCCGCGTCGCGCCAACGGCGATCATGGCCTCGGCGCAGGCGACGAAATCCTTGAAGGTGTTAGTCTTGGTCTCGCGCTTGCCGTCCCGGTACCAGCGCCAGCCCTTGTCGGTGCCGCCGCGGATATGGGCGATGGCATAGACGAAGCCGCGGTCGACCAGCGACAGGATGTTGGTTCGGAACCCCGCCGGGATCGACATGCCGTAGGAGCCGTAGCCGTAGAGGAGGAGCGGCGCCGAGCCGTCCATGGGCGTGTCGCGCCGGCGCACGAAGGAGATCGGCACCTCCTCGCCGTCGTGGGATCGCGCCATCAGCCGGCCCGAGACGTAGGACGCCGGGTCGTGGCCGCTGGGCACCTCCTGGCGCTTGAGGAGCGTGCGCCCGCGGGTGCCCATGTCGTAGTCGTAGGTCTCGGCCGGCGTGGCGGGCGAGGAATAGACGAAGCGGATCGTATCGGTGTCGAACTCCAGGCCGAGGTCGAGCGAGAGGCTGTAGGCCTCCTCCGCGAAGGCGATCGCGTGCTCCGCCCCCGTCGCGATCTCGCGCACCACGATGCGGGGGCGCGCGTCCTCGCGCTCGAGCCGCACGAGATGGCGGGCCAGCACCCCGTGATAGAGGATCAGGATGCCGGGCCGGTGCGGGACGAGGTCGCGCCAGGACGCGCGGCCGGGCTCGGCCAGCGGCGCGGTGACGAGCTTGAAGTCCTCCGCCCCGTCGGCATTGGTGAGGATGGCGAGGTACTCGCCGTAATGCTCGACGTCGTACTTCACTCCCGCCTTGCGGGGCGCGATGCAGCGGGGCCTCGCCTCCGGGTCGGCGCGGTCGAGGAGCCAGGCCTCGGAGGTCTCGTGGTCGCCCACCCCGATGATCACGAAGGCGTCGGACTGGGTCTGCTCGATCGACACGAACCAGCCGGGCTCGGGCTCCTCGTAGACGAGGACGTCCTCCGACTCGGGCGTCCCGAGCCGATGGCGCTTGACGCGGGCCGGGCGGTGGTTCTCGTCGAGCTCGACATAGTAGAACCCGCTCCCGTCCGCGCTCCAGACGATCTGCCCGCCCGCGCCCGTGACCACGTCCTCGAGCTCCGTGCCGGTCGCGAGGTCGCGCACGCGGATCGTGTAGACCTCCGCGCCCGTGACGTCGCTGCCCCAGGCGAGCAGCCGGTGGTCCGGGGAGTGGGCGACGTCGCCGAAATCGAAGAAGTCGTGGCCCTTCGCCAGGGCGTCGCCGTCGAGCATGACCTCGTCCCCGCCGGCCAGGCGGGGACGGCGGCAGAGCATGGGGTGCTGGCCGCCCTCGCGGAAGCGCGAGAAGTAGAGATAGGCGCCGTCCGGCCGGGGCACCGAGGCGTCGTCCTCCTTGATGCGCGCGCGCATCTCCGCGACCAGGCGGCGCTGGAGGTCCTCGGTCGGGGCCAGCACGGCCTCGCAATAGGCGTTCTCGGCCTCCAGATGCGCCCGGATCTCGGGGGGCAGGGCGGTGCCGTCCTTGAGCACCTCGCGCCAGTTCGCGGCCTTGAGCCAGGCGAAGTCGTCGCGGACCTCGGTGCCGTGGAGCGTGAGGGCGTGCGGGCGACGCAGGGCCGTCGGCGCCGGCACCGGGCCGGGCCGCGTCGGGAGGGGCGCATCCATGGGATCAAGCCTCGTCGGGGTGGAAGTCGA
>DASPJU010000108.1:0-2663 GCA_035628475.1 Salinarimonas sp.
CGCGGCGTGCCGTCTCCGGTCAAACACCCTGAAAAGGTGGACATGGTGATCTTCCGCGAAAACACGGAAGACATTTATGCGGGCATCGAATACGCGGCGGGCACGCCCGAGGCGGCGAAAATCCTGGACTTCCTCGCGCGCGAGTTCCCGCGCGACTTCAAGAAGATCCGCTTCGGCAGCCTCGAGGCCTCCGGCACCTGGCAGAAAACGCTGGAGGAGATCGGAGCGCCGCGGCGTGACACCAGCCTCCAGGTGGGAATCGGTCTGAAACCGATCAGCTATCTCGGGTCCGAGCGTCTGATTCACAGTGCCATCAGCTACGCCATCCTCAATAAGCGGAAGAGCGTCACACTGGTCCACAAAGGCAACATCATGAAGTTCACCGAAGGTGGCTTCCGTGACTGGGGCTACGCACTCGCCCAGCGCGAGTTCGGCGCCGAGCTCATCGACGGTGGCCCGTGGTGCAAGATCAAGAACCCGAAGTCCGGCAAGGACATCGTGGTCAAGGACAGCATCGCCGACGCGTTCCTGCAGCAGATCCTGCTGCGCCCGGCCGAGTACAGCGTCATCGCCACGCTGAACCTGAACGGCGACTACGTGTCCGACGCGCTGGCGGCCCAGGTGGGCGGCATCGGCATCGCCCCGGGCGCGAACATGAGCGACTCGGTGGCCATGTTCGAGGCTACTCACGGCACGGCGCCCAAGTACGCCGGCAAGGACTACGTCAACCCGGGTTCGGAGATCCTCTCGGCCGAGATGATGCTGCGCCACATGGGCTGGAAGGAAGCCGCCGACCTGATCATCAGCTCCATGGAGAAGGCGATCCTGTCGAAGAAGGTCACGTACGACTTCGCGCGCCTGATGGATGGCGCCACGCAGGTGAGCTGCTCCGGCTTCGGCCAGGTGATGATCGAGAACATGTGACCGCCGCGCCCGCACGGGCGCAGCGAGCGACACGTAAGCCCCGCCGCGAAAGCCGGCGGGGCTTTGTTTTTTGTCACGCCCGCCAGGGGAGGGGGTGCCTTACGATCGTGCCAGGGGGACGAAAGCGGTGGCAACGATCGTCGGAACCGGCGGCAGCGAGATGCTCGTCGGCGGCGCGGAGTGGGACTCGATCAGTGGGGGGGCCGGTGCCGACACGCTCATGGGCGGCAACGGGGATGACCGGATTCATTCCGGCGAGGCCACTTCGCATTCCTTCGACAGCAGGTTCCACGACGAGCGGCCGACCGGGCTGGACGTGGACGGCGACGCCGACCTGATCTTCGGCGGCGCGGGCAACGACCTGATTTTCGCCGGCTGGCGCGACAGCGTCGATGGCGGCAGCTGGCAAGTCGCGGGGAACAAGCTCTCCATCAGCTTCATGGCGGCGGGCAGGGGCGTGCATGCGGACTTCCGTCTCCAGCACGCGGGCGGGGCTATCGATGTCGATGGCGGGATCATCACCAGCATCCAGTCGGTGGAATGGCTCGAAGGCAGCCACTTCGGCGATTTCCTCGCGCCCGTCGGCAACGTCTATTCGGGCTATGCGTCGGTCTTCGGCCGGGGTGGGGATGACCAAATCGTGGCCTCGCGCTTCACGCGGTTCATCGACGGCGGCGAGGGAGACGACTCGATCGAGGGTTCGCCGGCTGCCGACTCGGTCCTGATCCGCGGCGGGAGCGGCAACGACGTGATCGCCGGTTTCGCCGCCGGCCTCGATGGTGGGGCTGGCGATGACGTGATCACGGGTGACAACGTGATCTTCGGGGGTTCGGGCAACGACACCATCCGGGGCAACGCAACCGTCTTCGCGGGCCCCGGGGACGACACCATCCAGGACGGGTTCCTGCGGCAATCGATCGACGGCGGCGAGGGAATCGACCAGGTCCTGTTCATGGGCAGCATGGCAGGTTTCGAGCTGGGCCGCGAGGGCGACGCGGTCGTGGTTCGCCCATCGCGAGGCGGCGTGGGAGGAGAGCCCGGGGACAGGCTCACGGGGGTCGAGCGAATCCGCTTCGAGGACTTCAGCGTTGCGTACGACGTCGACGGCGCGGCGGGGACGGCCTGGCGCCTGTACAAGGCCGCGCTGGGCCGCCTGCCGGACCTGACCGGCCTCGGGTTCCAGATCCATGACCTCGACAACGCCCATTCGCTGCGCCAGGTCGCGGCGAACTTCCTCGCGAGTCCCGAGTTCCAGGCCGCTCACGGAAACATGGGCGACGAGCAGTTCGTGCGCCTGCTGTATCGCCAGGCGCTCGAGCGGGACCCGGAGGCACAAGGCCTTGCCCATCACCTCGCTCGCCTCGCATCGGGCGAGACCCGCGCGGATGTCCTCGTCGGCGTTGCGGAATCGCAGGAGGCCAGGGCCGGCGTGATCGGCCAGGTCGAGAACGGGATCGTCTACGTCGGGTGAGGCGCACGCAAGAAAGCCGCCCGCGGGCGGCTTTCTTTCCGGATGTGCTCGGGCTTACTTGGACATCAGGTCGCCATGCCCGCTGGCATGGAACTGCGGCGCCCGCACCTTGGAATGGCGGGGCTGCCGCTCGCCGCTCGGCTGCGTGGCGATGGGCTTGATCTCGCCCGTGCCGGGCTCCGCGTGGATGTTCTGGGCGAGCTGCCCCTTGGGGCCTTGCGTGATCTCGAACGTCACGCGCGCGCCTTGCTTGAGCGTCTTGAAACCT
>DASPJU010000109.1:0-2356 GCA_035628475.1 Salinarimonas sp.
CGAACGGGAACACCGCCTCCTTGACCCCGATATGCTTGAGCTCCTTCCTGGTCAGCCCGAAGGAGGCGAGGCTCTCGCCCGCCATGATCCGCGCCGCGATCTTGGCGATGGGCTCGCCGATCACCTTGGCCACGAAGGGCACCGTGCGCGAGGCGCGGGGATTGACCTCCAGGACGTAGATCTCGCCGTCCTTGAGCGCGTATTGCACGTTCATGAGCCCGCCGACGTCGAGGGCGCGGGCGAGCGCGGCGGTCTGGCGCTCGAGCTCGGCCAGCGTCTCCTCCGAAAGCGAGCGCGGGGGCAGCGAGCAGGCGGAATCGCCCGAATGGATGCCCGCCTCCTCGATATGCTCCATGATCCCCGCCACATAGGCGTCCCGGCCGTCGGACAGGCAGTCCACGTCGATCTCGACCGCGTCCGAGAGGTAGCGGTCGAACAGGAGCGGGTTCTTGCCCAGCACCGTGTTGATCTGGCCCGTCTTGTCGTTGGGATAGCGGGCCTTCACGTCGGCGGGGATGAGCGAGGGCAGGGTGCCGAGCAGGTAGTCCTCGAACTGCGCCTCGTCGCGGATGATCGCCATGGCCCGGCCGCCGAGCACGTAGGACGGCCGCACCACGAAGGGCAGGCCGAGATCCGCCGCGACGAGCCGGCTCTGCTCCACCGAATAGGCGATGCCGTTCTTGGGCTGCTTCAGGCCGAGCTTGTCGAGGAGGCGCTTGAAGCGGTCGCGGTCCTCCGCGAGGTCGATGGCGTCCGGCGAGGTGCCCAGGATCGGCACCCGCTCGGCCTCCAGGGCGCTCGCGAGCTTGAGGGGCGTCTGGCCGCCGAACTGGACGATGACCCCGTGCAGCGTGCCCTTGGCGCGCTCCGTGTCGAGGATCTCGAGCACGTCCTCGGCGGTGAGCGGCTCGAAATAGAGCCGGTCCGAGGTGTCGTAGTCCGTCGAGACGGTCTCCGGGTTGCAGTTGACCATGATGGTCTCATAGCCCGCGTCCCGCAGGGCGAAGGCCGCGTGGCAGCAGCAATAGTCGAACTCGATGCCCTGGCCGATGCGGTTGGGGCCCCCGCCCAGGATCACCACCTTCTTGGCCTCGGAGGGCCGCGACTCGTCCGCGGGCCCGCCCGCGAAGGGAGGGGCATAGGTCGAGTACATGTAGGCGGTGGGAGAGGCGAACTCGGCCGCGCAGGTGTCGATGCGCTTGAAGACGGGGCGCACGCCCAGGTCCCGGCGCCGACGCTTCACCTCGGCTTCCGGGAGCCCGGCCAGCACCGCGAGCCGCGCGTCCGAGAAGCCCATGGCCTTGAGCGACCGGAAGACGCCGGCGGTGGCGGGCAGGCCGTGCGCCTTCACCCGCGCCTCGATGGCGACGATGTCGTGGAGCTGCTCCAGGAACCAGGGATCGATCTTGCAGGAGGCATGGACCTCCTCGATGGAGGTGCCGAGCCGCAGCGCCTGGGCGACCTTCAGGAGCCGGTCAGGGGTGGGGGTGCCGATCGCGGCCTTGATGGCGTTGTGGTCGTCGCCCTTGCCCAAGCCCTCGATCTCGATCTCGTCGAGGCCCGTGAGCCCCGTCTCCAGCGAGCGCAGGGCCTTCTGCAGGCTCTCCGTGAAGGTGCGCCCGATCGCCATCGCCTCGCCCACGCTCTTCATCGAGGTGGTGAGGGTCTGGTCGGCGCCGGGGAACTTCTCGAAGGCGAAGCGGGGGATCTTCGTCACCACGTAGTCGATGGTGGGCTCGAAGCTCGCGGGGGTCGCGCCGCCGGTGATGTCGTTGGCGATCTCGTCGAGGGTGTAGCCGACCGCGAGCTTCGCCGCGACCTTGGCGATGGGAAAGCCCGTGGCCTTGGAGGCGAGCGCCGAGGAGCGAGACACGCGCGGGTTCATCTCGATTACGACCATGCGGCCGTTCTCGGGGTTGATGGCGAACTGGACGTTGGAGCCCCCCGTCTCCACCCCGATCTCGCGCAGCACCGCGATCGAGGCGTCGCGCATGATCTGGTATTCCTTGTCGGTGAGCGTCAGCGCCGGCGCCACCGTGATGGAATCGCCCGTGTGGACGCCCATCGGATCGACGTTCTCGATCGAGCAGATGATGATGCAGTTGTCCGCGCGGTCGCGGACCACCTCCATCTCGTACTCCTTCCAGCCGAGCACGCTCTCTTCGACCAGCACCTCGGTGGTGGGGGAAAGGTCCAGGCCGCGTTCAATGATCTCGCGCGCCTCCTCAACGTTGTAGGCGATGCCCCCGCCGGTGCCCGCCAGGGTGAAGGACGGACGGATGATCGCCGGCAGGCCGACGAACTCCAGCGCCTTGGCCGCTTCCTCGCGATTGTGCACGACCTGGCTCTTGGGCGA
>DASPJU010000110.1:0-2505 GCA_035628475.1 Salinarimonas sp.
GACTTCCACAGGATCGCCTACCCCGCGCGAAGGTCGAGCAGTAATCCTGCTTACGTCATACCTATCTGGTCTCGCTATCATCTGCGGCTTTTTCCCGAGGCAACAAACATAAATAGGAATCAACTTGATTTCTTCAGTTTCATTGCTGAAGATCCTAGAACGCAACCTTCGAATTCAATCCGGAAAGTATATTTGAGTCACTCGCCAACAAGAATTATGGAGAGAGGTTCTTATATTTATTTCTACATGACCCATGATCAAAGATATAAAGCGTCTCAGCACATAACGTGTGTTGGTATCGTTGAGTCATATCGTCAGGTATCGGTTTTGCAGGATCTAATATCTGCGACAGCGAAAAAATCAGTGTACTCGATAGCAGAGCAGGAAGATCTTATTCGCCGCGGCCCAGTCAAAGTGCTGGAGTTTCTCATGCTTGGATATTGTATGCCGCCACTTCACTTGACTGAGGTCTTAAGCTCGGGGCTGATGAAATCTCACCCTCAATCGGTTGTGCGGATTGATGGCCCCTCACATCAGCTTCTGCAATCGAAAATGAGCATCTCGTTTCGTCCGAGCACCTAAGCCCTCACCCCCGCCCCTTCCGCCCCTTATACCGCGGCTTCTGCCCCGGCAGCCCCTGCGTGCTGCGCCCCGCCGGCCTGATCCCCGGCAGCGGCACCTCGCGGTCCGTCCCCGGCCCCATGTCGTCCAGGCTCGGCTTGCGGATGCGGGTCCCCTCGTCGGAGACGCCCACCTCGCCGGTCGGGCCGACGTCGTCGGAGAGGGGGGCGCCCTCGGCGCGGCGGGTGCGCCCTTCCGTGGGCGGCAGGTTGGCGGAGGCGCCGTATTTGCGGCCGCCGCGGTAGCGGCCGGCCTCGCGTTCCACGTCGCCCTGGCGGGCCAGCGGATCGTCGGAGAGGACGAGCTCGGTGGCCTGGAGGCGCTTGAGCTCGTCGCGCAGGCGCGCCGCCTCCTCGAACTCGAGATTGGCGGCCGCCTCGCGCATGCGCTTCTCCATGTCGGCGATGACGGTCTTGAGGTTGTGGCCCACCGTGCGGTCGGGGACGGAGAGGCCCGCGTCGACCGTGACGTGATCGCGCTCGTAGACGCTCTCCAGGATGTCGCCGATATTCTTGCGCACGGTCTGGGGCGTGATCCCGTGCTCCGCGTTGTAGGCGAGCTGCTTCTCGCGCCGGCGCGCCGTCTCGGCGAGCGCGCGGGTCATGGAGCCCGTCATCTGATCGGCGTAGAGGATGCAGCGGCCCTCGACGTTGCGGGCGGCGCGGCCGATGGTCTGGATGAGCGACGTCTCGGAGCGCAGGAATCCCTCCTTGTCGGCGTCGAGGATGGCGACCAGCGCGCATTCCGGGATGTCGAGGCCCTCGCGCAGGAGGTTGATGCCGATGAGCACGTCGAAGGTGCCGAGCCGCAGGTCGCGGATGATCTCGATGCGCTCGATCGTGTCGATGTCCGAGTGCATGTAGCGCACCCGCACGCCGTTCTCGTGCAGGTACTCCGTGAGGTCCTCGGCCATGCGCTTGGTGAGCGTGGTGACCAGCGTGCGGAAGCCCCGCGCCGCCATCTCCTTCACCTCGCCCAAGAGGTCGTCGACCTGGGTGCGGGCGGGGCGGATCTCGACGACGGGGTCGATGAGGCCCGTGGGGCGGATGACCTGCTCGACGAAGACGCCGCCGGTCTGCTCCATCTCCCACTTGCCCGGCGTCGCCGAGACGTGGACCGTGAGCGGGCGCATGGCGTCCCATTCCTCGAAGCGCATGGGGCGGTTGTCGAGGCAGGAGGGGAGGCGGAAGCCGTACTCGGCGAGCGTCGCCTTGCGCCGGAAGTCGCCGCGATACATGCCGCCGATCTGGGGCACGGTGACGTGGCTCTCGTCGGTGAAGACGAGCGCGTTGTCGGGCAGGTACTCGAACAGGGTGGGCGGCGGCTCGCCGGGCTTGCGGCCCGTGAGATAGCGCGAATAGTTCTCGATGCCGTTGCAGGCGCCGGTGGCCTCGATCATCTCGAGGTCGAAGGTGGTGCGCTGCTCGATGCGCTGGGCTTCCAGCAGCCGGCCCATGCGGGTGAGCTCCTGGACGCGGGCCTTCAGCTCGTCCTTGATGCCCTTGACGGCCTGCTGGAGAGTGGGGCGGGGCGTGACGTAGTGGGAGTTGGCGTAGACCTTCACGAACTGGAGGTCGTTGGTCTTCCGGCCCGTGAGCGGATCGAACTCGGCGATGGCCTCGATCTCGTCGCCGAACAGGCCGATGCGCCAGGCCCGGTCCTCCAGGTGGGCGGGCCACAATTCGATGACGTCGCCGCGCACCCGGAAGGTGCCGCGCGAAAAATCGTTCTGGATGCGCTTGTACTGCAGCGCGACGAGGTCGGCGATGAGCTGGCGCTGCTCGATGCGGTCGCCGACCGCGACCGAGAAGGTCATCGCAGTATAGGTCTCGACCGAGCCGATGCCGTAGATGCAGGAGACTGACGCCACGATGATGACGTCGT
>DASPJU010000111.1:0-2525 GCA_035628475.1 Salinarimonas sp.
CGCTTCTGCAACTGCTCCGATCCCACTAGGCGCGCGCCTCAAGGTCGGCCTAGACTCTCGCCGGGAGGGCAGGGCATGGCGATACGCTTCCGCACATACATCTTGGATGACAGCGGACAGCTCAGACGAGTGCCGCGCCGGGTCAGCGAAGGGCTCGTGTTCGGGTACGATGCCATCCCCGAGTACGCTAGCACACGGCAACGGATCATCGAGGTTGTCGTCGAGAACGAGGACGGGCGTCCAATCCGCATCCTCGACGCAAAGGGGTGCTTCTGGGCCTTCGACAAAGAGGGGCGCATCGACAAGGACCTCCAGCGATCAGCTTGAGCAGCGATGCAGTTCGCATTCGAGGACGAGCGGCGCGCAAAGGGCAAAGTTGTCGATCTCCGCCCTGACCCGAAGCGCAAGGCGTTTCAGAAGGAGCACCGCTGGGACGTCAGCGCTTAAGACCTGGACCGCATCGCTGCCGATCTCTGGCCGCACCTTGCCGACGCGCCCGAGGTGACGACCGTCAAGGGCAAGGCACCTCGCAAGCCGCCGCTGAGCCACGATGCAAAGGATGCCATCCGCGAGATTTCGATGAAGATCGGCGAGATCGAACGCTCGCTTGAGGACTTATCAGAGCATTCCCTGAAAGGCTTCGCCTACGAGGCGCGTCGGCTCGCAAGCGCCTACCCTCATGAGAATGGTCGCGTATGGGCTGCCATCGCTGACGAGGCGGACCACCAGCGAGAGATCAAGGCGCGGCACCGGACAGGCCGAGGCCAATGGTACGCCTGCCTGACACTATGGCTGCACGAGAAGCCTCATCGAACGATGCGGGAGATCGATTGCATCGAGGTGCTGTGCCCGACCCGAGAGGCCGCTGTCGAAGCACTGTGCAAGCTGATGGCCGAGAACACGCATCGCATCGGGCTGAACATTACGGCTGACACCGAGATCTTCAGCGAGGTTGAGCACGTGCCGCGAGATCGCGACGACCGGCCGGGCCCTGTGGACGACCAAGCTGAGGATGTAGCCCTATGAGCTTAGCACCCGGGGAACAGCGCCGTGCCTAATTATACAGGGCAGAAACAGGGCAGCGCCCTGCATTGGGGGCTACGGCTCCGCACTGCCATCATCGGCGGTAGGGGCGTCTGCGCCGACATGGACGTGGCGCAGATTCATCGCAGCATCAAGCACGGTCAGGTGCCCGCGTCCTACCGCTAGAATGAGCTGCGCCGCGTGATTGGCGCCGGGCGGCAGCCGGTCGTAAGCCTCGTTGTCCCGCTGCAATAGGGTGATACCCACTTCCACTATCGACCATCGGTGATTGCGGACGCGCTCGGTAAAGGCATTGATGGACGCGGCCGTGTGGGCGTACCGGAAAGACCTCCGCATCCAGCCGCCCTCACTGAGCGCCGGGAGCAAATAGAAGCCGGACATGACGACGACGCCATCCTCCTGGCTCGTCCAATTCGAGCAATGCCCGTGGGCTATCTCGTTCCTGGTTGGGGCTAGCTTATCAAGCGCCACCATTGCTGACCTGACGCGCGCCACCTCTTCGGCTGTGAGCCTGCTGCCACAAGTTCCAAGAGCAGACTTCAGCATGCGCCCGCGAATGGCGCGGGGCGATGCGACGTAGGTTTCGAAGGCCAATGGCTCCTGGTCGCCGCGCAAGCGATGGAACAGGTCCATCATCGCGTCCTCGGCAGCCTCCCACCAGGACAGCGCATGGCCGACCGCAAGAAAGATCTCCTCGGCCGATTTTGAACCCTCTGGAGGGTGCGCTCTCTTTGACATGCCGGCCCCCCTCGCCTCGGCGCACGGAGCATCGAACCAACGATCTGCTTACCAGGCGCTTACCAGCGCCGCTTGCTGGTAAGCAACGGTGGAGCGGTGTCGAGCTAAGTGTCTGAAAGGAATGGCGCGCCCGAAAGGATTCGAACCTCTGACCCCCAGATTCGTAGTCTGGTGCTCTATCCAGCTGAGCTACGGGCGCCTGCCGCGTCTCGGGGAGGCCCCTCGACGGAGGCCGTCATCTATCGGGTCGCCGCAGGCTTGGCAACCCCCTTTTCATGGCCACCCGCTCCCGGCGCGCGGTCCGGAATGACGACGCTGAATTGGGCTCCGGGCCCGGCCTCGTCGAGGGCGATGGTGCCGCCATGGGCGCGCACGATCTCCGCGCAGATCGCGAGCCCGAGGCCCGCCCCGCCCGGGCGCCCGCCCTGGAAGGCCTCGAAGAGCCGCGCGCGGCCGCGCTCCGATACGCCCGGCCCGTTGTCGGCGACCCGGATCGTGACCGTCTCCCCGTTGCGCCGCGCGCTGACCCGCACGCCGGGCGGCCCCTCCTGCGCTCCACCCTGGGCCAGTGCCTGGACGGCGTTGCGCACGAGATTCACGAGCACGCGCGAGAGCTGGTCGGGATCGGCGTCGACCTCGAGCCCGTCGGGGACGTCGAGGGTGATCGCGACGCCCGCCTGCGGGGCGAGATCCACCAGGTCGGGCAGCTCCTCCGCGAGATCGGCGAGACGCACGGGTCGGCG
>DASPJU010000112.1:0-2527 GCA_035628475.1 Salinarimonas sp.
TGTCGGAGGCATCGCATGAGCCCGCGCGCCCCGAAGCCGCCGCAGCCCTACGTCGGCCCGTGCCCGGCGTGCGATTTTGCCGCCATTCTCCTGCTGGACGGCGTGCCGCAGGAGCCGTGCTGGCATTGCGAGCCCGACGCCTATCGGGCCTGGAAGGAGCAACAGTCATGACCCCACGAGAGCGCCGGGCACTCGCCCGCGTCGTTGCCGGAAACCTGCGTCGGTTGCGGGCCGAGCGCCGCTACTCCACGCGCGAACTTGCCCTGCGCGCGGGCATCACGATGAGCTACGTGAACGACCTCGAGCGGGCCAAGGCCAGCCCGAACCTCGGCATCTCGCTGGCACTCGCCCGTGCCCTCGGGGTGGAGCTCGCCGCGCTGGTGGCCGAGCCGACGGAGGTGGCGGCGTGAGCGATCTGGAGAGCGCCGTGACGGAACTTATCGAAGCGTTGAAGGCGTGCCTGCTGGAAGATGAGCGTCGGCACAACGAGGGGGAACGGTCCGATCTTGTGTGCGGCGCGGCCGAGGTTGCCGTGCTCCACGGGGGCGGGCTGGCGTGCAGTAGTCCCGAGCAACTCCGGCTTCACGACGCGCTGGCGGCACTGACCGGAGCGGCGCGCGGAGGGCTGCGATGAGCGCGCACGATCCGATACACCGCCCGGCCCACTACACCAGCCACCAGAGCGGCATCGAGTGCATCCAGGTTACTGAGCACATGGGATTCCTCCTAGGAAACGTCATGAAGTACATCTGGCGGGCGGGCCAGAAAGCGGGCGCAGACGAGATCGAGGACTTGCGCAAGGCGGCCTGGTATCTCGACCGTGAAATCAACCGCCGGCTGCGCGCGGCCATGCGGACGGAGGAACAATGACGGCACTCCTCGAGCGGCCGATCGCGGACGCAACGGAACCGACCGACTTCCCGAGCCTGCTCCGGTTCTACCGGACGCGCGCGGGGCTTTCCAGCCGTTCGCTCTCCCTCCATGCTGCCGGGCCGACGAGCAACTACGTCGCGCGCCTGGAGCTTGGGACGCGGACCCCGTCGCGCCAGTACGTTGAGCGCTTGATCGCGATGATTCCCATGAGCCCACTAGAGGCTGACCGCCTCCTGGTGGCGGCCGGCTACGCGCCTAAGCGTCTCATGGCGATTGGCTGGGGGCGGGAGTTCGACCAGTTGACCAACTGGAAATGGCGCGAATGGTGCGGCAAGGAATGAGCGGTAATGACCGTCTTGTGACTGGAATAACGGGTAAAATTGCCTATCACAGCCGAATAAAGTCCCCGGCGGCGTGGTTCAGACGCCCCGGGGGTTGGCACTCGTCATGGGAGGACGAATGCGCTCACATCTTACCCTTCCCCTCCTGCGCGCCTGCGCCTACTGCAAGTCTCAATTCCCTCTCGTTAAGCCCTCGGACCCGCGCCGGTTCTGCTCTCGCGCCTGCTGGTACGACCACAACCGCTCCTCTCGGTGGCGTTCCTGATCGTGGTGTTGATCGCGTATGTCGTGGACGCGCGACGAAAGGACGGTCGGTAATGGTTGCTATCGAAACCCCGCGACATCTCACCACCCTGATGCGCGAGCGCACGACTTGCCCGTTCTGCGGTCGGCAGGCGTTCGTGCGGGTCGATCTGTCGATCACCCCTGAGGGGCTGCGAGTGGCGGCGTACTGCGACCTGGACGATTGCCAGCGCCGCAGCGGCACCGTAGCGCTCCAGGTTGCGGCGGGCTAAAGGCGTGGAGGGTGCAATGAAATTCCGCAAGAAGCCCGTCGTGATCGAGGCTCTGCAATTCGATGGGTCGCTCGGATCGGTTCAGGAGATTTGTGACTGGGCCAACCCTGACGCAGACGAGCCGTGGGTTGACTACGTGTTGCAGCCCGACGTGGACCATCGACCACACGATGTCATGATCCATACCCTCGAAGGGGAAATGTCTGTCTCGGTTGGGGATTGGGTCATCAAAGGCGTCAAGGGTGAGTTTTACCCGATCAAAGAAGAAATATTCCGAGAAACCTACGAGCCTGTGGAATGACGGCGTGCCTGCGTCTTGATCCGATGACAGTTCGCGCAGCGGACTTCGCAAAGGGTGATTTCAATCATCGCTTGGGCGATGGATTTGCTATTGCAGACGTTCCGATGCTTCGAGTCCCCGATGTGGTCGAAGTCGAGGGCAACAGGGTTAGCACGGTATCCACAGTCAACACAACCCACGCTGACTTTGTATTCATCCAACCAGCGGCGAATCCGGGTAGCGCGAAGGTTGTCCCGAGCATTGATCCTCTCGCGGTATCCCGGTTGCTGGAGTCGTCTCTGTCGCCACTCTCTTCGCTGTTCCGAGGTTGGGGCTGGTCGTGGAGTCCGCGCGCGGTTCTGGCAGCGTGCCGAGCAGAACTTAGCAGAGGTTCGCTTCGCCAAGAACGACTCGCCGCAAACGGCACACGTCCGTTCAGTGGAAATGACGCTTTCCCATGGAGGCATGGCTCAATGATACCCGTGATGTTTATTTCCCCGTGCAAGCCGGACATCTTT
>DASPJU010000113.1:0-2936 GCA_035628475.1 Salinarimonas sp.
TCGAGGTTCTTGCGAAAGACGCCGATACGACACTTGAACTGCTTTTTTCCGGTCGCTTCCCATTTCCGATGGGCAAGCCCGAGCAGCTCGCATATCGAAGCGACCAGATACGAAGTCTTCGCACCGCCCTTCTCACCCCCGTAGAGAAGCTCCCGCGCTGGGCACGCCATCGCAAACCGCTGAATCGGCAGCGGCTGCCAGGCGAAGTTTGAGCCGTCTACGGCCTTCACGTCCGCCTCGCCATGGAGCGCAGCCCCTGCATCCGGTGCTTCGCGACGATGATGTAAAGCTTCTCTTTCGAGCGCTTCATCCTGAACATCTCTTCGATCGGGAGACGCAGGGAAGAGGTCTTGCCGCAACACTGGGCGTGGATGCCGATGTAGTACGGGCTCGTCACCACATCGAACTGCATCCGCTCCACCGGCATGTCGCAGACCATGCAGTAGGGCGTGATGATGGGCGGGTCGGCACCTGGCCGGAGGATGCTCACGGTGACACCACGACCCCCGACGCCACCGCCTGAGCGATGATGCCAGCCGCGCGCGCCATCAAGCAAATGCTGCCAACGGAAGCGACCGCGGCGACGGCCAACATGATCCACTCAGTACGTGAAAGCTTCACGCGGCGTCGTCCTTCTCCGGCTCGACCACCACCGCCTCAATGGCGCCCTGGCGCTCGGCCTCCACCTGGCGGCCCATGGCCTCCCACTCGCTGATCCCCTCCTGGGTGCTCTTCAACTGCGACGGGACGAGCACCATCGGAAAGACGTTGTTCGTCACCGTGGCGCCCGCGGCGCGCTCGGCCACCATAACGGCGCTGGTGAGGGCAATGGCGGCCCGGGTGCGGGTCGGACACTCCGACCACTTGAGCTCGCCGTCCGGGTTGTAGTCCCTGTGGCCCTTGTCCACGAACAACCCGCGGGTTATGCGAGCGGCCCCCGCCTTGGCCTTGTCGACGACCTTCCGCAAGGACTCCTCTTTGCGGAGGTTGCGCTTCACGACGCGGCGGCCTCGTCACGGGCCCGCAGGCGCTCGAGCTCGCGCTTTACCCTCCAATTGCGGGTGTGGTCCGCGGCCCATTTGCGATGGGCGGTGCAATGATACGACTGGCCGGTCTGCTCAGGGCACCCTTCGTAAGCGCAAAGGCCAAGCTCCCGGCGCTTCTTTCGGTGCTTTAACTGGCGTGTCACCGTCACCTTCGCTTGAAGGTGCGGGTTACGGTGACGATTGTCTATGCTGTGAGTGTGACGTTACACTTGCAAGCGGGGCAATTGGACTTAGGCGCGGGTTTCCTTACAATTGGAGCTCGTGAGGTACTTGGAGAAATCGTTCAGCTCGAAGCCGTCCAGCGACGCGTACCGCTCGAACTACGATGCGGTGTTTGGGCGCAAGGACGACGAGACGCCGGCCCCGGAGGCCGATAAGGCGTCAGGCCAGGGCGACGAGCCCGGCGCTGCGGGTTAAGCGCAACGCCCGGACTGCCTTGCTCAGGTAGGTCTGGGCGAGGGGTACGTCGCCGGCCTGGAAGGCGACTGCGGCGAGGGTGAAGAGGGCGAGCCCACACACCCTGCGCACCGGGTTCTCCATGCGCAGGGGATCGTGCGGGAGGGCGGGAAGTTGCGCTAGGCGATACCGTTAGGACTGTGGAGGGAGAAGCGGGCGGTCTCGACGAGGGGCGCGGCGCGCTCCGAGACGAGGAGCCCGAGCTCGCTCAGGTAGCCTCGGCGCACGGCGAAGGCGAGGTTCGCGCGCAGGAGCTCGTTCTCGGCGGTGAGGTGGTCGAGCTGCTTGCGCAGATCTCCCTGCGGCGCCGCAGTCACCACCACCGGGGTCTTCCGCGGACGTCCTGGACCCCGCTTCGGAGCGGCGGCGAACTTCTTTGCCCAGTTGAAGATCAAAGAGCTGTCCAGCTTGTTGGCCCGCAGGAACTCGGCCTTTACGGGCGCGGCCCGGTATTCGGCAACGAGGCGGGCTTTGTCGGTGTCGGAGAAAGAACGACGGGTGCGCTTGTTCATGACCGCATATTGGCCACCGGTTTTAAGGGCGTCAAGGTGACGCTGTCAGTAGTTGCCTGCCGTGCCATACCGAGCCTCGCCCCGCCAGGCCCAGCCTCACCACTCCCTGCCCCTCCACGCCCCGCCTTTCCTGCCAATCCAAGCCATGCCTAGCCTTGCCGTAGCTTTCCAGCCAACGCGCCCAGCCCTGCCTCGCCAATCCAAACCCGTCCGCACCTGGCCACACCCCGCCTTGCCTCTCCTGCCGTTCCTGCCTCGCCACACCGGACGATGCCATGCGGCGCCCAGCCCCTCCTGCCACGCCGATCCCAGCCGATCCAGGCCAAGCCTCGCCGGGCCTCGCCCCGCCTCACCACTCCTGCCTAAGCTGCTTTGATCTTCTCTAGCAGCTTGTCCGCCAGCGGAATCACCTTCGCCAGCGCTTCTAATCGGCGATACCGCACGTACCACTGCTCGTACTCGCGCTTCGCCTTCGCGAGCACCTGATCACGGGTGTCTTCACTCGCCATGGCGCGCGTGAATTCTCGGTAACCAGAGCGCTCCGTTCCGTCGGCATCCTGTTCGGTGACGTACACGAGCGACGGCTGAAAGTCGGCAATGTTCTCGGGGCCTATGGCCTGCACCCGATACGCCACCGCACGAATGAGGGTTCCGGCGGTACGGATGCGGTGTGCGTGGGCGGCCTTGGAGTCGTCCCACTCGAAGAACCCGTGTAAAGGGCTCCTCGGTGAGCGTGCGTCGGCGAGGACGGCCTCGGCGGTGAGGAGGCCGTCCCGTTGCTCGAGAGCAAAGAAGCGGGGAGCAATCTTCGCAGCATCGGCATCGGTGATGTGAAAGCCGGGACGGACGCAGACGCTTTCGGTGTCGAGGGTAGCCGCGGGTGTCTTCTTTGCGACTGCTCGCTTGCTCACGACAGCTTCAC
>DASPJU010000114.1:0-2543 GCA_035628475.1 Salinarimonas sp.
CCCCCGCCCGGTTGCCCCCCGGGCACGGATCGGCTAGAGAGGTCGTCGCACGCACCCGTAGCTCAGCTGGATAGAGCGTTGCCCTCCGAAGGCAAAGGTCACACGTTCGAATCGTGTCGGGTGCGCCATTCCTTCCCTGTCAGGACGCCGTCCCGCGCCCTCGCCGTCTTGGCGGCGCATGCCCCGCTGCGGGCTCCGTGACGCCTCCGGGCGTGGCGGGGAGGACAGCCGGGAGAGGGCCATGAGCAAGCATGCGATCGTGCCGCCGAGTTTCAGCGCCGCGGCCGCGCGGCTCAACATGTCCCCGGCTATCCGGTCGGGCGGCTTCGTGTTCCTGACCGGCGTGACCGGAAGCGACCCGCAGGGGCGGATGCCGGAGGATCCAGAGCGCCAGATCCGCAACGCCTTTGGCAAGATCGGCGAGGTCCTGCGCGAGGCCGGTCTCGCCTTCGGGTCGGTGGTCGAGATGACGACCTACCATGTCGGCCTGCGCGAGCATTTCGATCTCTTCGACGCGATCCGCCTCGAGCATCTCCCGGCGCCCTTCCCGGCCTGGACGGCCGTGGAGGTCGCGGGCCTGAGGCGGGAGGGCGCCATCGTCGAGATTCGGGTGATCGCGAGCGCGCAGCCGCCGGGCGACGCCTGACGCTCCCCCTCCGGCGCCTTGCCGCGGGCGCGCGGTTATGGTCTGTCCGGGCCGGGAGGGGCGAGGATGACGGCCTTGATCGAGCGCGACGTCGCGGTCCTGATCTGCAGCCGCGGGCGGGAGGACCTGCTCGGGCGGCTTCTGGAGGACCTCGGCGGGGGCTTCCTGCCCGCTCTCGCGGCGGGCGGGATCGGCGCGGCGGTCGTGGTCTATGCCCAGGGCTACGGGCCCGAGGCCCTGGAGCGCCTGGCGCGCCGCTTCGGCCCGGGCGCGGGCGAAAACCTCATCCTGGTGCCGGCCGGGCGCCCGCACGCGCGCATCGGCGACGTGGTCCGCACGGCGGCGGAGGGCCTGCACGCGCGCCTGCGCTACCGGCTCGCCATGCTGATGGACGACGACAGCACCTACGAGGCGCGCCCCGCCACCGACGCCAACCTGCGGCGCGCCGCGCAGACCTTCCTGGAGCGCGGCCACCGGGCCTACTCGATCAAGCTCGGGCCGGAGGAGACCCTGCGCATCGGCCCCTTCGTCGACCCGGACGGGCCGATCATGCCGTTCAAGGAGAAGATGATGTGGGTGAGCCGGCCCGTGCTCGACGCGGTGCTGGCGCAGCCCCGCTTCGCGGAGCTGAGCATCGGCGAGGACGCGGTCGTGGCGGCGCTGGCTTGGCTCGCCGAGCCGCGCGCCTGCCTTGCCGTGCATGGGATCGGCGGCTTCCTCCATCTCGGCTTCGAGGCGCCCGCCGACGCGGCCGGCGGGGAGCTGCCGGGGGGCTACGGCGAGCTCATGGGCTATGCCGGCCCCTCCGCGGACACCCCCCACGGCAAGTACGACGCGGCCCTGCGCCACGGGGTCACCCCCCATCACGTCATGCCCGACGTGTTCGTGGGCGAGGACCACCCGCACTACATCTATAACGGCATCCGCCCCGAGGTCCTGGACCGCCTGCGCGCGGGGGGCCTCCTGGGCTGAGAGCCTGCCTCGGCATGATGGCCGTCGCGCCCCTTCATGCTGGGAGGCCGACCGGGACCAGGATCGCCGAACGCACCCCCGCTCGGGCTCCGAGGTCCGCCCGGTTCTCGCCCCTTGCGGGAACCGGGGCATCGAGGGCAGCATCCGCCCTCCCCAACGGCGCAGCGGAGCGCGCATGCCCCATACCAGGCGGCGGTCCTACGAGACCGGCCATCGGCCGAAATTCCTGGTCGTCATCGACGGCACCCCCGAATGCGAGCGGGCGGCGCGCTTCGCGGCGCGGCGCGTCGCGCGCACCGGCGCGATCCTCACCATGCTGGCCGTCATCACCCCGCCCGACGCCTTCGAGTGGCTCGGCGTCGGCGACGTCATGAAGGCGGAGGCCGAGGAGGAGGCGAGGCAGCGCCTGGAGGAGGCGGCCGCCCGCGCCCGCGCGGCCGCGGGCGTCGACCCCGAGCAGGTGACCCGCATCGGCGACACGGCGGAGGAGATCCTCGCCCTCATCGAGGAGGACGTCGACGTCTCCTATCTCGTGCTCGCCGCCGGCACCGCCAAGGAGGGCCCGGGCCCCCTGGTCGCGAACCTCGCCGGCAAGGCCGCCAGCACCTTCCCGGTCCCCGTCGTGATCGTCCCGGGCGGGCTCGGCGACGAGGAGATCGACGCCATCGCGGGGTGACCCCCCGCATCCGGTCCTTGGCCCGGCCTCAGCCCTGGCAGGCCGCGCAGTAGAAGGTCGAGCGCCCTCCCTGGACGATGCGGCGCACGGGAGCCGCGCAGGCCGGGCAGGGCTCGCCCTCGCGGTCGTAGACCCGGAAGGTGTGTTGGAAATAGCCGAGCGAGCCGTCCGTGCGGGCATGATCGCGCAGGGTCGAGCCACCGGCCGCGATCGCCTCGAGGAGCACGTCGCGGATGATGCCGGCCAGGC
>DASPJU010000115.1:0-3619 GCA_035628475.1 Salinarimonas sp.
CGCCTCGTTCCGGTCGACGGTGATGCGCACGATCTCCGAGCCGACCCGGGCGAGCGCCGCCACCTGGGCCACGGTGGCGTCCACGTCCGCCGTGTCGGTGTTGGTCATGGACTGGACCACGATCGGCGAGCCCCCGCCCACCGTCACGTCCCCGATCTTCACGGGCGCCGTCCGATGACGCGGGAGAGGCCCGGCATGGGTCTCGGCGGGGAAGGGGATGATGGTGGACATGAACAACCGTCGGATGGGACGCACACTAGCTGAGGCGAAGGGGCGCCCGCGTCAAGCTTGGCAGCGGCCGGGAGCCGCCGCGACATCGGGTCCGGGGCGCGGGGGCCCCTTCAGGGTTGCGCTCATGCCGGTCCGCAATGGCTGCAGCGCCCGGCGATCTCGAGCACCTGGCTGCGCGGCGAGAAGCGCTCCCGCGCCAGCAGGCCCGTGAGCGCGGCCGACAGGGGCTCGGAGGACATCTCGTCGACGCCGCCGCAGGACTCGCAGATCAGGAAGGCCACGAGGTCGGAGGGCGCGTGCCCGTGCGGGCAGGCCACGAAGGCGTTGCGGCTCGCCAGGCGGTGGGCCAGCCCCTGCTCCATGAGGAAGTCGAGGGCGCGGTAGATCGTGATGGGGGCGAGCGCCCGCTCCCCCTCCCGGCGCAGGGCCTCGGCGAGGTCGTAGGCCCCCAGCGGCCGGTGCGTGGCGTAGAGGGCGGCCAGCACGTCGCGGCGGATCGGCGTGAGGCGCGCGCCCCGCGCCCGGCAGGCGGCCTCCGCCCGCTCGATGGCGCCATGCGCGTCGGCGGCCTTGGCGGCGGCGTGCGCGCAAGGCCCGCCCTCGTGGTCGTGGTGGTGATGATGCGAAGCCATGCGGGGAAGATAGGGCGGGCGCGGGCGCGATGCACCCCCGGAGGTCATCCCATGCGCCGCGCGAGCCAGATCGTGCGGCCGCCGCAGGCCGGATCCTCGCTGCGATGATCGAGAACCCCGAAGCCCGCCTCGCGCAGAAGCGCCCGGTACTCCTCCGGCGCCAGGCTCGCGTGGAAGAGCGGCTCGCCCTCGTAGACCCCCATGGCGACGCCCTCCCGCGGGCCGCTCGTGAACAGGAGCGGGGCGCCCGGGGCCGCGTGGGCCGCGAGGACGGGAATCGTCGCGCGCTGCGCGTCGCGGTCGAGGTGGAAGAAGCTGTCCCAGGCGATCACCCCGTCGAAGGTCCGCCCAAGCCGGAGGCCGCGCATGTCGGCGACCCGCCAATCGGCTCCGGGGAACCGCTCCCGGCACAGCTCGATCATGGCCGGCGCGGCGTCGATCCCCGTCACGCGCCGGCCCTGCGCCAGGAGATAGGCCGCGATCGGCTCGCCCATGCCGCAGCCGATATCGAGGACGCTCCCGCCGGGGGGCACGAGCGCCAGGAGGGCGTCGAGCCAGGGCCGCTCCACGAGGACGCGGGCGCGGTCGCGGTCGAAGGCGCGGGCGTGGCGCTGGTAGAGCCCGACGATGCGACCGGGTTCATGCTCCATGGCGGCCGAAGATCACGCGGGTCTCGCCGTAGTCCCGGCGCTCGAGCTCCTCGAAGCCGTCGGGCAGCGCGACCTCGGCCCCTTGCGCCTCCTCCACGACCACGAGGGCGCCCGGCACGAGCCAGCCCCCGGCGGCGCAGGAGGCGAGCGCCCGGGGGGCGAGGTCGCGGCCGTAAGGCGGGTCGCAGAAGACGAGCGAGAAGGGCTCCATGCGCTCGATGCGGCCCATGCGGGTGGCGTCGCGCTTGAAGGGGCGGGCCACGGCGCCGAGCCCCAAGGCCTCCACGTTCTCGCGGATGAGGCCCCGCGCCTGGGCGCCCTCGTCGACCAGCACCGCGAAGGAGGCGCCGCGCGAGAGCGCCTCCAGCGCCATGGCGCCTGTGCCCGCGAACAGGTCGATGACCCGGGCACCGGGCACCGGATCGTCATGGGCGTGGGCCAGGACGTTGAAGATCGTCTCGCGCAGGCGGTCCGAGGTCGGGCGGATGGCGTCCGACCGGGGACCTGCGAGGCCGCGGCCGCGAAAGCGCCCGCCGACGATGCGCATGGGGGCCCCTCCTAGTCGCGCCGGCCCCGCGGTCCGCCGCCGCGCCCGCCGGGGGGCGGGCCGCGCCGGGGCGGCTTGCCGTCGCGGTCGGGCCGCGGCCCACGGGGCGGGCCGCGATCGCTGCGCTCCGGGCGGGGCCCGCGCGGGGGACCGCGCTCGGCGCGCTCGGGACGGGGACCGCGCGGGGGACCGCGCTCGTCGCGGTCGGTGCGGGGCCCGCGCTCCGGGCGCGCGCCACGCTCGGGGCGCGGGCCGCGCGGCGGGCCGCGATCGTCGCCGCGCGGGGCGCGGGCGGGGCGCTCGCCCCCCTCGGGCCGGGCGCGGGGGCGGCGCGGGGCGTCGTCCCCGTAGGCCTCCCGGCGGGGCGCCCGCGCGGGGCGCTCGGGGGCGCCCTCCTCGCGGGGACGGCGGGCGGGCCGTTCCGCGCGCTCGGGCTTGGGCTGCGCCACGAGGCGCTCGACCAGGACCTTGCCCTTGCGGGCCTGGATGGCGCCGACGCGCTCGCGGGGGCGCTCGGCGCTCTCGGCGCGCACGGCCTGCGGATCGAGCTTGCGGCGCGGCTTGTAGGGCTTGGGCGCCTCGTCCTCCTCGCCGGCGCGCCAGGACGTGCGGCGCGGCCCGGCGGGCGCGCGGGTGGGGCGGGCCTCCGCGCGCGGCGCGCGGGCGGGCCGCTCGTCATCGAAGCGGCCGCGGGCCGGGCGCTCGTCGTCGCGGGGCCGGCGCGGGCGGTCGTCCTCCCGGGGCGGCGCGTAGCGCTCGCGGCGATCGGTCTCGCGCGCGGCGCGCCGGTCGGCGCGGTCGTCGATGGGCTCGCGCACGGGAGAGGCGAAATCGACGCCGGCCTCGGCCGCCAGCGCGTCGCCGAGCTGGTCGCGCAGCACCCGGGTCGGCACCTCGTCGACGAGCCCCATCTCGAGGTCGCCGAGCTGGAAGGGGCCGAAGGACACCCGGATCAGCCGGTTCACCTGGAGGCCCAGATGCTCCAGGATCACCTTGATCTCCCGGTTCTTGCCCTCGCGCAGGCCCATGGTGATCCAGGCGTTGTCGCCCTGCGCGCGGTCGAGGCGGGCCTCGATCGGGCCGTAGTCGATCCCCTCGAGGGTGATCCCGCCGCGAAGCCCGTCGAGCTGCGCCTGGCTCACCTCGCCATAGGCCCGCACCTTGTAGCGGCGCAGCCAGCCCGTGGTGGGGTGGGCGAGCACGCGGGCGAGACCGCCGTCATTGGTCAGGAGCAGCAGGCCTTCCGTGTTGATGTCGAGGCGGCCCACGGCCACCACGCGGGGCAGGTCCGGCGGCAGGCTCTCGAACACGGTGGGACGCCCCTCCGGGTCGCGGGCCGTGGTGACGAGGCCGCGCGGCTTGTGGAACAGCCACAGGCGCGTGCGCTCCCGCGCCGGCAGCGGCTCGCCGTCGACCGTGATCCGGTCGGCTTCCGTGACGTTGACGGCGGGCGAGTCGAGCACCGCGCCGTTGAGGGTGACGCGCCCTTCCGCGATCATCGCCTCGGCGTCGCGTCGCGACGCCACGCCCGTGCGGGCGATCACCTTGGCGATGCGCTC
>DASPJU010000116.1:0-2757 GCA_035628475.1 Salinarimonas sp.
CAGAACCCCGCCACCGGACCGGATCCCATGTCGAAGCCCCTCGTCGTCTCCATCCCCCACCAGCTCGGCAAGGACGAGGCGCGGCGGCGGCTCGAGACGGGGTTCTCGACGCTCAAGCGGCAGTTCGGCCAGCACCTCACCAACGTGGAGGACACCTGGTCGGGCGACCGGATGGACTTCAAGGTCTCGGCCATGGGCCAGGGGGTGAGTGGCCACCTCGAGGTGAAGCCCGACACCGTCGATCTCCACGTGACCTTGCCCTTCCTTCTCGCCATGATGGCCGACAAGGCCAAGACCTTCATCCAGAAGCAGGGCACCCTGATGCTGGAGAAGAAGTAGCCCGGAGGCGCCGTGCCGCATCTGCGCGCCCTTCGCGAGGCCTATGCCAGGGACGTGGCCGGCGCCGCGGGCCCCCGTGTCCTCGCGGCCTACGCGGCCGTGCCGCGCGAGCGCTTCCTCGCCCCGCCGCCCTGGACCGTGATCGCGCCGGGCGGCCTCCTGCCGAAGACCACGTTCGACCCGGCCGACCTCTACGCGGACGCTCTCGTGGTGCTGGACGCGGCGCGGGGGATCAACAACGGCCAGCCCTCCCTGCATGCGGGCTGGCTCGGGGCCGTGGACCCGCGCCCGGGCGACACGGTGGTGCAGATCGGCGCCGGGACCGGCTACTACACGGCGCTCCTCGCCGAGCTCGTCGCCCCCACGGGCCGCGTCGAGGCCTACGAGATCGAGCCGGCGCTGGCGGAGACCGCGCGGGCCAATCTCCGGCCCTACGCGGATGTCGTCGTGCATCCCGCCTCCGCCGTCGGCACGACGTTGCCCCGGGCCGACGTGATCTATGTCGCGGCCGCCGCGACCGCCCCCGACCCCGCCTGGCTCGACGCGCTCGCCCCCGGCGGGCGTCTCGTCATGCCGTGGGAGCCCCAGCCCGGACGCGGCGGCGTGAGCCTGCTGGTGCGCCGCGAGGTGGGGGGATTCTCCGCCACGCCCACGACGCTGGTGGGCTTCATCCCCTGCGAGGGGCTCTCGGCGCGGGCCGCCGGCCCGGTGCGGCCGGACGCCATGCTGGCCACGCGCTCGCTGTGGCGGCGCGCCGATCGGGAGCCGGATGCCGGCACCACGGCGGTCGTGGGCGACCTCTGGTTCTCCGCCGATCCGCTCACGCCGGATTGATGGGGACGACGGCCGCGGGGCCTTTCCCCCGCGCCCCCGTCCGATAGGCTGCCCTGGGGAGGGAGGCGCCCCATGCGGCTCTCGGTGGTGGTTCCGGTGCTCGACGAGGCGGAGGGGATCCGCGACGTGCTCGCGCGCCTCGCCCCCCTGCGGGCGCGGGGCGCCGAGGTGATCGTGGCGGACGGCGGCAGCCGCGACGGGACGCCCGAGCGCGCTGCCCCCTTCGCCGACCGGGTGATCCGGGCCCCGCGCGGGCGGGCCTCCCAGATGAACGCGGGCGCGGCCGCCGCCACCGGCGACGTGCTCCTCTTCCTCCACGCCGACACGGTGCTGCCCCCCGACGCCGACCGCCTGATCCGCGCGGGGCTCGCGGCCGGCGCCGCCTGGGGCCGCTTCGACGTGGCGATCGCGGGAGCCCATCGCCTCCTGCCCGTGATCGCCGCCCTCATGAACCATCGCTCCAGGCTCAGCGGCATCGCGACGGGGGACCAGGCGATCTTCGTGCGCGCCGACGCCTTCGAGGAGGTCGGCGGCTATCCGGACATCCCGCTCATGGAGGACATCGCCCTGTCGGGCGCCCTCAAGCGCGCCGGCCGCCCGCTCTGCCTGCGCCAGCGGGTCGTCACGTCCGGGCGGCGTTGGGAGCGGCATGGGGTCGGGCGCACCATCCTGCTGATGTGGCGCCTCCGGCTGTCCTATTTCCTGGGCGCCGACCCGGCCGCGCTCGCCCGGGCCTACGGCTACGAGCCGCGCGCGTGACGGGCATCGCGGTCCTCGCCAAGGCGCCGGTGCCCGGGTTCGCCAAGACCCGCCTGATCCCGCGCCTGGGGGCGGAGGGGGCGGCCGCGCTCCAGGAGAGGCTCCTCGATCGAGCGCTCGCCACCGCTAGGGGGGCGGCGATCGGGCCCGTCACCCTCTGGTGCGCCCCCGACGAGACCCATCCGGCCTTCGCGGCGGCGCGGGCCCGCCACGGCGTCCGGCTCGCCCGGCAGCCGGAGGGCGATATCGGCGACCGCATGAGCGCGGCTTTCGCGGCCGCGCCGGGGCCGCTGGCGCTCATCGGCACCGACTGCCCGGTCCTCGCGCCCGCCGACCTCCTCGCCACCCGCGACGCGCTTCACGCCGGCGCCGACGTCGTGCTGTCGCCGGCGGAGGACGGCGGCTACGGGCTGATCGCGCTCGCCCGGCCCCAGCCGGCCCTCTTCGAGGGGATCCCATGGAGCACGGAGGGCGTCATGGGGGCGACCCTCGCCCAGGCCGCGAGGGCGGGGCTGTCCGTGCGCTGCCTGCCCACGATCTGGGACGTGGACGTCCCCGCCGACCTCGACCGGCTGGCCGCGAGCGGGCTCATTCCCCTCCCCCTTGTGGGGAGGGGCTAGGGGTGGGGGTCGGGACGCCGACCGCCGTCGGTTCAGGAGCGGGCTGTGCGGGCGTGCGAGCGAACCTCCCGGCCGGCCGCTCCTCCCCCGAAAGGCATGTCGTCGATCCGGCCCTTCGGCGCGAAGTCGCGCAGGTCAAAGAAGCGCAGCGCGACCACACCGCGATCGATGGCCCGTCCGACCACCCCGATCCGCAAAGTACTCT
>DASPJU010000117.1:0-6151 GCA_035628475.1 Salinarimonas sp.
TGGCGGCCCAGGTCTTGTCCCAGGAGCCGGCCGCGAGGTGCCGGTCGACCCGGGCGAGCCAGGTCTCGCGTTCTTCAGCGCCCATCGCCATCAGGCGCTCGGCCTTGCGGACCACCTCGAGCGGCGTCATGGCGATCTCGACCAGCCCCTTCTCGCCGTAGGGGCGCACCACGTCGGTGATGGGCGTCGAGACCACGGGCAGGCCGGCGGCCAGGAACTCGGGCGTCTTGGTGGGGCTGATGAAGCGGGTCGCCTCGTTGATCGCGAAGGGCATGAAGCCCACGTCCCAGGCCGCGAGATAGCGGGGGAGATCCTTGTAGTCGCGCCCGCCGATCCAATGGATGTTGTCGCGCCGGGGCAGGCTGGCGGGATCGATCTTCACCACGGGGCCGATCATCACGAACTGCCAGTCGGGGCGAAGCTCCGCGCAGGCGCCGACGAGATCGACGTCCATGCGCTCGTCCACGACGCCGAAGAAGCCGAGCCGCGGCCGGGCGATGCCGGCATGGTCGTCCGGCTCGCCGGCGAGCCCGCGCGCCTGGCCGAAATGGGCCGCCTCGATGGAGGAGGGCAGGCCGTGGACGTTGTGATGGCGCGAGCGCTTGGCCTCGTAGAGGCTCATGCCGCCCGTGAAGACCACATCGGCGCGCCGGAACAGCTCGTCCTCCAGCGCCAGGAGCTGCGGCGAGGCGCCCTTGAAGGCGGCGAGCTCGTCCATGTTGTCGTAGACGCAGGCGTCGCTCTCGAGGTCGCCCGTGAAGGCGAGCGCCATGGGGGTGTAGTACCAGAACACCCGCGGCGCGCCCGTCTCGCGGGCCAGCAGCCGCTCCACCAGGTCGCGCTGCGCCTCGATCTCGGCCTCGGGGCTCATGCCGGGGGGCAGGATCGGGGCCGCGACCGTGATGCCGCCGGGGCGCTCGGACACGTCCATGTGCGGCGTCGCGCCCTCTCGGCGGTGCGGCTCCTCGACGAACAGGACGCGGTAGGTCTTGGCGGCCCGGCTGAGCAGGTGCTGCGGGCGCTGCCAGACGAAATCCCAGCGCAGATGGGAGAAGCAGACGAGAAGGGGTTGTTTGGAATCGGCGCGGAGGAAGTCGGAGGCAGGCGAGGCGGAAGGGCGCGTCGTCATTGCGCAAGGTCCCCTTTGAAACGGGCGCGGTCGTCCGCTCGGACCGAACGGTCCGTCACGACGAGGGCAAGCATGAAGGTGGACCAACCTGGATGGTGGAGGCCTCAGGCAGGGTCACAGCAATAACGCGACCTTAGGGATACGGTTCCCTCGCGCGGCCGCACGGCTCGCGTCCCGCGCGAATGCGCTCGCGCATCGGCCCTACATCGTTGAGGGTCGTGGCGGAACCGCTCTCCGGCTGCCCCGGTTGACGGGCATGAGCGCCGCGCCCCTGACCGATTCCCCTGCCGAGCCATCGCGCCACGCGGATTTCGACCTGCCGCCGATCCTCGCGACCGAGGACGGGAGCGCCCGCGCCGTGGGCATCGAGGTGGAATTCGCGGGCCTGAGCGCCGAGGGCGCGGCGGCGGTGGTCCAGGAGGCGCTCGGCGGCACGATCGAGCAGGACGATCCCCATGCCTTCCGGGTGCGCGGCACCGCCATCGGCGACCTCTCGGTCGAGATCGACAGCCGCCTCGTCCACCCGACGAAGACCCGCCACAACCTCATCGCCGAGGTGGGCTCCCGGCTCGCCTCCCTGTTCGGGGCCGCCACCAGCCACGTCATCCCCTGCGAGCTCGTCACCGGTCCCCTGCCGATGACGCAGGTGCACCGCTTCGACGACGCCGTGGACGCCCTGCGCCGGGCCGGCGCGCGAGGCACCCAGGACGGCGCCTTCTACGCCTTCGGCCTGCACTTCAACCCCCAGGCGCCGGGCTCCGACGTGGCGGCGATCCTGCCGATCCTGAAGGCTTTCGTCCTGCTCAATGCCTGGCTGCGCCGGCAGGTCGCCCCCGACGCGACGCGCAGCCTCATGGGCTTCGCGGACCCGTTCCCGGCCCCTTACGTGCGCCGGATCGCCGAGCCGGCCTACGCCCCGGATCTCGCGGCCTTCATCGACGACTATCTCGCGGCCAACCCCACCCGCAACCGCGACCTCGACCTGCTGCCCCTGCTCACCCATCTCGACGAGGCCCGCGTGCGCGCCGTGCTGCCGGACGAGAAGATCGGCGCGCGCCCCACCTTCCATTACCGCCTGCCCGACGCCCGGGTCAGCGATCCGGGCTGGAGCATCGCGCCCGACTGGAACCGCTGGGTCGCCGTGGAGCGCGTCGCCTCCGATCCGGACCGCCTGGAGCGCCTGGGCGCCGCCTATCTCGCCTTTCCCGGCGACGAGAAGAGCTGGGCCGACCGCGCCGAGAGGATCGCGTTCGCATGACGCCGCCGCATGTCATTCCGGGGCTCGGCGCAGCCGAGAACCCGGAGCCGGCGACCGGCCCGGCGCGCAAGCAGGCCGAACCATGCCGTCTCGCCCGGTCGCGGGGTCCGGGCCCGCCCTGCGGGCGTCCCGGAATGACAGGGGGGGCAGGCCCATGACCCGCCCCCTCGTCGGCGTCACCACGTCCCGCCGGGGCGGCTGGCGGGCCTATCTGATGCACCGGCTCGCCCTGTGGCGGGCGGGCGCGCGCGCCGTGCGGCTGGTGGCGGGCGATCCGCCGCCGCGCGAGGCCCTGGACGGGCTGATCATCGGCGGCGGCGACGACATCGGGGCCGAGCTCTATGGCGGCACCGTGCTGCCGGACGTCCGCGTCGACCCGGACCGGGACGCCCTCGAGCTGCGGGTCCTGCGCGAGGCCCTGCCCCAGGGCGTGCCGGTGCTCGGCATCTGCCGCGGCGCCCAGATGATCAACGTGTCCCTGGGAGGCTCGCTGCACACGGACATCCACGCGGTCTATGTCGAGGCGCCCCGCATGCGCACCGTGCTGGCGCGCAAGATGGTGGCGATCGAGCCGGGCTCGCGCCTCGACCGCATCCTGCGCTGCAATCCCTGCCGGGTGAACGCGCTCCACCACCAATCCGTCGACCGCCTCGGGCGCGGCTTGCGGGTGGTGGCCCGGGACGAATCCGGCATCGTCCAGGCGATCGAGACCATGGAGGACCGCTTCCTGCTGGGCGTCCAGTGGCATCCGGAGCTCCTCGTGACCCGGCAGCCGCACCAGCGGCTCTTCGCGGCCCTGGTGGAGGCCGCGCGGGGGCCGCGCAGCGCCGTGATCCAGGAGGCGATGGCGCAGCCCGCGCAGGCGGCCCCGTGACCCGGATCGAGATCCGCGGCACCCACGAGCCCGCCACCATCGCCCAGCTCGAGCGCTGCATGGGGGTGGGCAGCGCCGCCCGCGGCGTGCTGTGCGCCGACGGGCATCTGGGCTACGCGCAGCCCGTCGGCGGGGTGATCGCCTACGAAAGCCACGTCTCGATCTCGGGCGTGGGCTTCGACATCGGCTGCGGCAACCTCGCGGTGCGCACCGACGCCGCGTTCGCCGACGTGGCGGGGGGCCTGCCGCGGATCCTGCGCGACGTGCCGCGCCACGTGGGCTTCGGCCTGGGCCGCGTGAACGGGGAGGCGGTCGACCACGCGATCTTCGACAGCCCCCTGTGGAAGGCGGCGGGGGTCGACAACCTCAAGCGCATGGCCCGCGACCAGCTCGGCACGGTGGGCTCGGGCAATCATTACGTCGACCTGTTCCGCGACGAGGAGGAGCGGGTCTGGATCGGCGTCCATTTCGGCTCCCGGGGCTTAGGCCATCGCTGCGCCACCACCTTCCTCAAGAAGGCCGGCGGCCGGGAGGGCATCGACGTGGAGCCCGCCCTGGTCGAGCAGGACTCGGAGCTCGGGCGGCGCTATCTCGCGGCCATGGAGCTCGCCGGCGCCTACGCGGCGGCGGGGCGCGAATGGGTGGTGGAGCGGGTGCTGCGGATCCTCGGCGCGCGCGCCGAGGAGAGCGTCCACAACCACCACAACTATGCCTGGCGCGAGCGCCACGGCGACCGGGACTATTGGGTGGTGCGCAAGGGCGCAACCCCCGCCTTTCCGGGCCAGCGCGGCTTCGTGGGCGGCTCCATGGGCGACGACGCGGTGATCCTGGAGGGCGTCGACGGGCCGGCCTCGCAGGCGCTCCTGCGCTCCACCGTGCATGGAGCGGGCCGCATCGCCAGCCGCCGCGAGGCCAAGCGCCGCTTCACGCGGCAGGCCATGGAGGACTGGCTGCGCGGGCGCGAGATCGCGCTGGTGGGCGGCGACCTCGACGAGAGCCCCATGGCCTATCGCCGCCTCGACGAGGTTTTGGAGCACCACGCCGACACGGTCCGCGTCCTCCACCGCCTGCGCCCCTTCGCGGTGTTCATGGCGGGGGCGGGGGAGTTCGATCCCTACCGGGATTAGGGCTGCGCCCACCCCTCTCACCGCCGGGCGGTGAGAGGGCGACGCCGGCGAACCGGCCGGCGGCGCAAGCGAGCGGAGGGAGCGAGGGCGTCTGTCCGCGTGGAGCTCCGTCCTGATGCGCCTCCTCGCCCCCGCGGCTGACGCCGCTCGCCTCGGCCCCCGGTGAAGGGGGTTTCGGCCCTCTCCCCGCATGCGGGGAGAGGAGCGTCACGCCGCGAAGCCCGAGCGCTGGGCCCAGCCCGTCATGCGCCGCTCGACCGCCACCGTGATCGCGTACATGGCGACGCCCAGGATCGCCAGCGCGATGAGGGCCGCGAAGAGGAGCGGCACGTTGAAGTCGGCGGACGCCCGGGCCATGAGGTTGCCCACGCCCACGTTCGAGGCGTTGTACTCCCCGATCACCGAGCCGACATAGGCGAGCGTGATCGCGACCTTGAGCGAGCCGAAGAAATAGGGCATCGAGCGGGGGATCCCCACCTTGACGATGATGTCGCGCTTGGAGGCGCCGAGCGCGCGCAGCACGTCCTCGGCCTCCGGCTCGATGGTGGCGAGACCCGTCGCGACGTTCACGACGATGGGGAAGAACGAGATCATGAAGGCGGTCAGCACCGGTGCCTGCCAGCCCACGCCGAACCAGATCACCAGGATCGGCACCACGGCGACCTTCGGCACGGCGTTGAAGCCGACCAGCAGGGGATAGGTGCCCGCGTTGACCAGGCGCGAGGCGCCCAGCGCCATGCCGAGCAGCAGGCCGAACGCCACCGCGAGGCCGAAGCCCGCCAGCGTCATCCACAGGGTGTGGAAGGAGTGATAGCCGATCTGCGTGCGGTACTGCCAGAGCGCCTCCAGGATCGCGGAGGGCGGCGGGAGCACGTAGGCCGAGATGCCGAAGGCCCGGCAGACCAGCTCCCAGAGCAGGAAGAAGCCGATCGTGAAGGTCCAGGGCGCCAGGACGAGGCTGCGGGAGCGGCGGCGGGACATGCGCTCTCCTCCCTCAGGCCGCGACGCGCGCCTGGGCGATGTGCCCGCGCAGCTCGTGGACGATGTCCATGAAGGCGGACGTGTAGGTGATCTCCAGGTCCCGGGGCCGGGGCAGGTCGACCACCCGCTCGGCGACGATACGGCCCGGGCGCGCGCTCATGCAGAAGATCCGGTCGGCGAGGAAGACCGCCTCGCGCAGGTCGTGGGTGACCAGGACCACGGTGACGCGCCGCGCCGCCTGCAGGTCGCGGATCACGCACCACAATTCCTCGCGGGTGAAGGCGTCGAGCGCCCCGAAGGGCTCGTCCAGCATGAGGAGCTTGGGCTCGTGGATGAGGGCCCGGCAGAGCGAGGCGCGCTGCTGCATGCCGCCCGAGAGCTGCCAGGGATATTTGGAGCCCTGGCCCTTCAGCCCGACCTGCTCCAGGAGGTGCTCGGCGCGGGCCACGTAGTCCGCCCGGTTGCGGCGCAGGCGCGAGCGGTGCGGCTGCACGATCTCCAGCGGCAGGAGCAGGTTCTCCAGCGTCGTGCGCCAGGGCAGGAGGGTGGGGTTCTGGAACGCCATCCCGGCGATCTTGACGGGCGCGCCGACCTGGCGCCCGTCCACGATCACGGTGCCGGTCTCGGGAAACTGCAGCCCCGTGGCGAGCTTCATGAGGGTGGACTTGCCGCAGCCCGAGGGTCCGACCACGGCGGCGAACTCCCCCTCCATGACCTTGAGGCTGAGGCCCCGCACCGCCGGCGCGCCGTCCTCGGCGCCGGCATAGACGTGGGTGACGTCG
>DASPJU010000118.1:0-2092 GCA_035628475.1 Salinarimonas sp.
ACTACGTCTTCAACGACCTCTACCGCACGAAGACGCAGACGGCGGGCACCTGGAACGGCACGGGCTTCTCCGACGCCGAGCTGGACAAGAAGATCGACAGCCTCAACTCGGAGGTCGACACCGCCAAGCGTAACGCCACCATCGCGGAGATCTGGAAGCAGGTTCAGGCCAACAACGTCTACGCCCCGATCCACAACCAGTTCATCGCCTACGGCATGCGGGCCGAGTGGGACATCCCCGTCGACCAGGAGAACACCCCCAAGGTGCGCTTCATCTCCAGCCGCCGGTCGTAGAATCTCCTCTCCCCGCCGTGCGGGGAGAGGGCCTCGGCTCCCCTTGCCCGGGGGCTGAGGCGGGCGCTGCAGCGCGAGGGTGAGGTGGCTTGGACGGATGGGCTCCATCCTGACAGGCCCCCTCACCCTCGCTCACGTCGTTCGCTTGCCGCCCCTGCCGGTCCGCAGGCGCGGCCCTCTCCCCGCGGGCGGGGAGGGGAGCCACTCGCAAAGATGACCCCGCGATGATCGCCTACCTCCTCCGCAGCATCGTCCAGGCGACGCTCGTCATGCTCGCCGTGGCGTTCATCGCCTTTTCCATGTTCCGCTTCGTCGGCGATCCCATCGCCAGCATCGTGGGCCAGGACGCGACCCTGAAGGACCGCCAGGAGCTCGCCGAGGCGCTGGGCCTGAACGACGCGATGCCGATCCAGTTCGCCCGCTTCATGGGCAACGCGCTCCAGGGCGACCTCGGCCTGTCCTATCGCCAGGGCCGCCCCGTCGCGGCGCTGCTGGCCGAGCGGCTGCCCGCGACGATCGAGCTCGCGCTGCTGTCGGCGCTGCTCGCCCTCGTGGTGGGGCTGGGGCTGGGCGTCTACACCGCGATCCGGCGCAACGGCCTGCTCGCCAACGTGATCATGTCGGTCTCCCTCGTCGGGGTCAGCCTGCCGACCTTCCTGATCGGCATCGGGCTCATCTACATCTTCTCCGTGGAGTTGCGCTGGCTGCCGAGCTTCGGGCGCGGCGACGTGGTGCGTATCGGCTGGTGGACCACGGGCCTCCTGACCGAGTCCGGCCGCAAGTCCCTCGTGATGCCGGTGATCACGCTCGCCTTCTTCCAGCTCACCCTCATCATGCGCCTCGTGCGCTCCGAGATGCTGGAGGTGATGCGCACCGAATATGTGCGCTTCGCCCGGGCGCGGGGCATCCCGGACCGGGTGATCCATTTCCGTCACGCGCTGCGCAACACGATGGTGCCCGTGGTCACCATCACGGGCCTCCAGCTCGGCTCGGTCATCGCCTTCGCCATCGTCACGGAGACCGTGTTCAACTGGCCGGGCCTGGGCGCCCTCTTCGTCCAGTCGGTCCAGGTGGTCGACGTGCCCGTCATGGCGGCCTACCTCATGTTCGTCGGCCTCGTCTTCGTGGTCGTCAACCTCGTCACCGACCTCGTCTATCTCGCCCTCGACCCGCGCCTGCGCACGGGCTCGATGGCGCCCGCCCGCTGACAGGCTCCAGCCCATGCACGCCCCCGCCACCCCGCCCGCCGCGCCGCCCAAGGGCCGCCTCGCGCGTCTCCTCGACTCCGACCTCTGGTACTCGTTCAAGTCGTCGCCCGTGGCGGTGGTCGCGGCGAGCGTCGGGATCCTGATGACGCTCGCGGCCGTGCTCGCCGACGTGCTGGCCCCGCAGAACGCCTTCAACCCCGCCGTCCTCAACCTCATGGACGGCTACACCAAGCCCCTCGAGCAGGGGATGGGGTCGCAGCGCACCTTCCTGCTCGGCGCCGACGCCCAGGGACGCGACATCCTCTCGGCGATCCTCTACGGCTCGCGGCTGTCGCTCGTCGTCGGCATCGCCTCGGTGGCGTTCTCGCTGCTGCTGGGCGTGGGGCTGGGCCTCGTGGCGGGCTATGTCGGAGGCAAGATCGAGGCCCTGATCATGCGGGTGGCCGACATCCAGCTCTCCTTCCCCGCCATCCTCATCGCCCTCCTCGTCTTCGGCGTCGCCCGCGGCCTGATCCCGCCGCACCGCCACGAGGAGATGGCCGTGGGCGTGCTGATCATCGCCATCGGCCTCTCCAACTGGGCGCAATATGC
>DASPJU010000119.1:0-6979 GCA_035628475.1 Salinarimonas sp.
TCCAGGACAGGGCCGAGACGTTGGCGATGATGAACAGGACGATGGCGGTGGTGATCATCGTCTCGACGAGGATCGCGGGAAGGTCCCGGATCCGGAGCGTGCGGTAGATCCCGAAGGACAGGATCAGCGCGTAGCCGACCGCCACGGCCGCCGCCTCGGTCGGCGTGAACACGCCCCCGAGCAGGCCCACCAGGATCACGACCGGGGTCATCAGGGCGAAGAACGCGTCGCCGAAGGCGCGCAGCAGCGCGCCGGGGGTGGGCCGCACGTCGCGGGGAAAGCGGTGGCGCCGGTCCATCACGGCGATCATCACGCACAGCGCCAGGGCGAGCAGGAGCCCCGGCAGGATGCCGGCCGCGAAGAGGCGGCCAATGGAGACCTCGGCGATGGCGCCGTACAGGATGAAGGGGATCGAGGGCGGGATGATCGGTCCGATGACCGACGAGGCCGCCGTCACGGCCGCCGCGAAGTCGGTCGTGTAGCCGTTGTCCCGCATCGCCTTGATCTCCATCTTGCCGAGCGACGCGGCGTCCGCCACGGCGGAGCCCTGCATGCCCGCGAAGATGAGGCTCGATCCCACGTTGGCGTAGGCGAGCCCGCCCGGGACGAAGCCCGTGCAGCGTCGCACGAAGGTGAAGATGCGGTCGGTGATGCCGCCGGCGTTCATGAGGTTGCCGGCGAGGATGAAGAGGGGGATGGCCACCAGGACGAAGTTGTCCGTGCCCGCCAGCATCTTCTGGAACATGATGGCGAGCGGGTAGGGGCTCGCGATCGCCAGCGCCAGGGCCACGGCCAGGCCGATCGCGACCGCCATCGGCATGCTGATCGCGACGAAGAGCAGGAAGGCCGAGACGACGACCGCGATCACGGGCTCGACCCCTCGATCTCGGACGGGGGATCGACGGGGTGCATCGTCAGGAGGCCGGAAAGGGCATGCAGCGCGATGAGCGCGCCGGAGACGGGCAGGGCGAGGTAGAGCCAGCCCTGCGAGACGCCCAGGGTCGGGAAGGTCGTCACGCTCATGCGCTCCGTGAGGGACGCGCCGTGCCACAGCATGAGCAGCGCGAACACGAGGAACGACCCGTGGACCACGACCGGCACGAGGCGGCCGGCCGCGGCCGGGAGACGCGAGACGAGGGCCACCACCCGGACATGCGCGCCGCGCTTGACTCCCGCGGCCGCCCCCAGGAACACGCCCCAGACGAAGGCGAGCCGCGTCATCTCGGTCGCGGTGACGATGGAGAGCTGGAACACGTAGCGGGAGAAGACCGCGACGATCAGGACCCCCGCCAGGAAGGCGACGAGCGGCACCAGGATCAGCTCGGTGACCCGGTTCGCGGCGGCGCTCGCCCGGGCGATGAGGCCGATCATGCCGCCGCCTCCCCGGCCAGCGCCAGGATCCGCCGGTCCGCCGCGAGGACGAGGTCCGCGAGGTTGCGGCCCATGAAGTCCTGCACCGCCTCCGCGTCGAACAGATCGGGGCGCTCGCGCAGGCGGGGATCGTTGTGGCGGGCACCGTCCCTCAGCGCCGCGAACAGCCCGCGGAAGCCGCCGAAGTTCCAGGTGATCCGGCCGTAGGGCACGTCGCTCGCGACCGCGATGTTGCGGGAATAGGGCGGCCCGGCGAGACGATACGCGACGAGGTCGCTCTCGATGTGCGTGTCGCGCTTGGCGGACAGGATGTAGAAGATGTTGGAGCGCCGCAGGCCCAGCTCGCGCGAGGCGAGGTAGAGCGGGTCCGCCTCGACGTAGTGCGCCCCGCCCCCGCCCATGTGGACCGCGATGACGGGATGGTCGGGGTGGCGGGCCGCGACCGCCTCCAGCCCCTCGGCGGGGGTGTGGGGCGTGTCGGCGCCGTAATGGAAGGCGGGGATGGCGCCGTGAGCCACGATCTCGTCGACCACCGCGAGCACCTCGTCGCTGTCGATCGGGAAGGCGTTCTGGGCGGGGTTCATCTTGACGACGGGGAAGCCCCACTCGGTCACGCAGGTGCGCGCGAGGGCGAGCGCGCCCTCCAGGCCCAGCGCCTTGGGATCCGTCCAGCCCGCCGTGATGATGCGGGTCGGATGGGCGTCGCTCAGCTCGGCGATGTAGCGGTTGGCGGCCGCGAGCGCCCGGGCGTTGGCGTCCCGGTCGTCGCCGTAGCGCAGCACCGCGGGGTTCTGCCAGCACAGGGCCATGTCGACGCCCGCCTGGTCCATCTCGGCGATGAGCTCGGGGCCGGTGATCGGGCGGCCGTGATAGTAGTTCGGGCTGGCCGCGACGCGCTCGCGGACGTCCGGCGGGAACAGGTCCGGGTTCGACGGATGGGCGTCCCCGTCGATCACGACCCGGTCGCGGACCGCCTCCAGGTGGCGAAGGCGGCGCGCGATGCGCCGGCGCGCCTCGTCGGACAGCTGCATGGGACGCCTCGTCCTCCCGAAAGCCCGAGCGCCGGCGCGCGGCGGGCATCACGGCGGGTCGTCTCCTCCGGGCCGCCCGCTCGAGCGGGTCTCGTTCCGCCGTCGAGAATGGGTGGTTGAAGGCCGGTCCCGCAAATGATTTATCCTCAGGCCTCGCGTGAATTCAGCTCAGGTGAACGATGCGTCCCCTCCCGCCCCTCCGCGCCCTGCAGGCCTTCGAGGCGACCGCGCGCCACCTGAGCGTCTCGGGCGCCGCCGCGGAGCTGTGCGTGACGCCGTCGGCGGTCAGCCACCAGATCACGGGGCTCGAGCGGCACCTGGGGGTGCGGCTGTTCCACCGCCTGAACCGGCGCATCGCGCTCACCGATGCCGGGCGCGGCTACGTCCAGCTGCTGGCCAGCGGCTTCGACCGCATCGCGCGAGCCACCGAGCACATCGCGAGCGGGCGGGGCAGCGACGTCCTCACCGTCCACTGCCTGCCGAGCTTCGCGCCGGCCTGGCTGGTGCCGCGGCTCGCCGGGTTCATGGCCGAGCACCCCGAGATCGACCTGCGCATCCACGCGACGCCGGAGCCGGCGGAGTTCTTCCGCAGCGACACCGACGTGGAGCTCCGCTATGGGACCGGCGAGTGGCCGGGCCTCGACGTGATCCCGGTGATGAGCGACGCGGTGGTGCCCGTGGCGGCGCCCGCCCTGCGCGAGCGGCTGCCTCCCGACCCGAAGCCCGCCGACATCCTCGGCCTCCCGCTGATCCATTCCGAGCGGGCGCTGGTCGGGTGGACGGAATGGTCGCGGGCGCTCGGGATCGAGGCCGTGCCGAGCCGGGGCGGCCTGCGCTTCGACCGCGGGTACCTGGCGATCCAGGCCGCCGCGGAGGGGCTGGGGGTCGCGCTCGAGACCCGGGTCTTCATCGCGCGTGAGGTCGAGCTGGGCCGCGTCGTCCCGCTGCTGCCGCGGGAGGTCCCGGCGGGCGGGCACTATCTCGTCTATCCCGCGATCTATGCGGGCCTGCCGAAGGTGGCGGCGTTCCGCGCCTGGCTCCTCAAGGCCGCCGCCTCATCTTACTGAGCCCTGCGGCGCGGACGGCATCGACCCCGCCGGCGGTGCCGCGAGCCCGTCGGCTTGCGCCCGGACATGCGCGCGGACGGAGCGTGGAAGGACCGGATCCCGGCTCCGCCTCGAGCGAGGCCGACTCGGGGGAACGGGCGTCGCGCAGGCCCGGGTCTCAGGGTCGAACGGCGATGGCGGCGATCTCGACCTTCACGTCGCGCGGCAGCCGCGCGACCTCGACCGTCGCCCGGGCGGGCGGCGCGCTCTTGAAGAAGGTGGCATAGACGTCGTTCATCTTTCCGAACTCGTTCAGGTCCTTCAGGAACACCGTCGTGGAGACGACGTGGTCCATGGTCAGGCCGTCGGCCTCGAGCACGGCCTTTAGGTTTTCCAGCACGAGGCGGGTCTGGTCCTCGATGCCCGCGTCCTTCATCAATTGCTTGGTCTTGGGGTCAATGGCGATCTGGCCGGCCAGGAACACCATGTTCCCGGCTCTGATCCCCTGCGAGTAGGGCCCGATGGCTTCCGGAGCGTTGGGGGTCGAGATGACCGTCTTGCCGCCGGTCCCGGAGGTCTGGGCATCGGCGACCGGGACGGATGCCCCGAGGACCAGGGCCGTCATCAGGGCTTGAAGCGGGGCGGAGCGGAGCATGGCGGGTCTCCCGAAGCGAGCTTGGCCGATGGAGCCGAACACCGATCGCGCCCGCGGTCAAGCTCCGGGCGCCCTCGGAGCCCCACCGACATGCTGGGCTTGAGTCCCTCCGCCGTCCCCGGACGCGCCGACGGCGGCCGGCCCCTCGATCGGGCCTTCCCAAGCGCCCAGGTCCCGCGCCTCGGCTGACGAATCGGGCTCTCAGGACAGGCCGCGCAGCACCAGGTGCCCGCCGAGGAGCATCAGCCCGAGAAAGAACCAGCGGCGGAACCGGGCCGCGCCGATGCGCGCGCGCGCCGCCTGGCCGATCGCCATGCCGGCGAGAGCGGGCGCGAGGGCGAGAAGCGACGTCCCGGCCAGTCCTGCCGCGAACGTGCCGCTGCTCGACAGGCTCAGGCCCAGGGCGATCGTCGAGACCAGGAAGGAGAGCCCCAGCGCCTGGACGAGCTCGTCCTTGTCCAGCCCGAGGGCCTGAAGGTAGGGCACCGCCGGGATGACGAAGATCCCCGTCGCGCCCGTGATCAATCCGGTCGCGGCGCCGACGAGCGGCGAGAGCCAGGGCTCGCGGCGCGGCGCGACGGCGAGCCTGACGCCCGTCAGCCCGACGACCGCATAGGCGACGAGGGCCAGGCCGAGCGCCGCCGCGGCTTGCCTGCCCCCGGCCTCGACGATGAGGCCCGCGCCCAGGAACGTGCCGGCGCAGATGCCGATCATCATGGTCGCGAGCCGGCGGGCGACGCCGCGCAGCCCCGGTCCGGCCATCTGCCAGACATTCGTCAGGAACGAGGGCACGATCAGGATCGCCGCGGCCTGAGCCGGGGGCATGACGAGGCTGAGAAGCCCGACGGAGATCGTGGGCAGGCCGAGCCCGATCACGCCCTTGACGAACCCCGCGAGGAGGAAGGTTGCCAGGATGAAGGCGAGCGTGCCGTCGAGAGGAGGGAGCATCCGAGCCCGGGAGGAAGGGCGCGCCGGCGCCCCGTGACGGGTGACCTATAGCCCGCCCGCGCGGGAAACGCTCGCGCCCTCGCCTCGATCGGCACCGCAGCGTCGATCCCCGCTCGCGCCGCCCGATCACCCGCTCCCGCGCGGCTCCCACCCCGACAGCCCGACCGAGTGCGCCGCCTGCCCGATCTGGGCCCAGGTCGCAGGATCGACCGGGATGCCCTTCGCCCGGCGCTCCGCGAGGGTCGAGCGCTCGGGCTGGCCGGGGAGCTGGACGTCGGCGGCCTCGGTCGCCCATCGCACCGCCGCCCCGATCCCCGCCTGGAAGGCCTCGGCGGTGCCCAGGTGCTCGGGCGAGACGATGACGGTCAGCATGGAGTTGAGGATCGCCGCACTCGTCCTCGGACCAGCCTGGACCCTGCCTCCGATCAGGGCCGCTCCGAGGAGCTCGCAGGCGAGGGAGAGGCACCAGCCCTTGTGCTCCCCGAAGGGCAGGAGCGCGCCCGGGGGCTCGGCGAACAGCGCGCCCGCCTCGTTGGTCGGCCGGCCGTCCGCGTCGAGCAGCGTCCCCGGCGGCACCGGGCGGCCCTCGTTGTAGGCGACGCGCACCTTGCCGACCGCCCAGCGGCTGGTCGCGAAGTCCACGACGATCGGCTCGGCACCGTGCCGCGGGATGCCGATCGCGACCGGGTTCGTGCCGAGCCGGGCCCTGTTCCCGCCGTGCGGCGCGACGGCCGGGGTGCTGACCACGTTCACGAAATGGATCGACACCATCCCCGCGGCGGCGCATTGCTCGGCATAGTGGCCGATGCGGCCGATATGGTGGCTGTCGCGGAGCCCGACGAGGCACAAGCCCTCGTCCCGGGCCCGCTCGAGCCCCGCCGCGACGGCGTCGTGCGCCATGACCTGGCCTGGCCCGTGCCCTGCCTCGAAGACGAGCAGGGGCCCCCTGTCGAGCACGGTCCGGAGCTCGGCGTCGATGTCGAGGTCGCGCGAGAGGATGTTGCGGATATAGGCCGGAAGCATCCCGACGCCATGGGAGTCGTGCCCCATGAGGTTGGCCAGGACGAGGTGGTCGGCGGTGAGGTCGGCCGCCCGCGGCGTCAGGCCGGCCGCCAGCAGGATGTCGCGGGTGACCCGCCGAAGGGCGCTCTCCGCCACGCGCAGGTCCGACGACGTCATGCGAAACGAACCATCGTGAGAGGGATCACGGGACGAGCGGCGGGCGAGCGGACCTCGCCGCGCTTCCGCGAGCGTAGTCGCAACGCCACGTCCGTCAACGGCGGCGCGCCCTCGGTCGTCCGCTTAACCCCGCCGCAAGGATCCTCGCCCTCAATGGCGGGTCAGCGGAGTTCGTGACGATGAGCGAGAGCCAGACCGACGTCCTGCCCTTCCCGCGCGTGGCGGATGCGCCGGCCGACAAGAACGTGGGCTCCATGATCGAGGTGCTCCAGGAGCATCTGAAGCTCGCCCGCGAGGGCAGGCTGCGCTCCGTCGCGGTGGTCTCGGTCTCGGCGGACGGTTCCGCGATCGGGACGCAGTGGTCCTGCGTCCACGGCGACACCGCCGCCCTGATCGGCAAGCTGACCGTCCTCGCCCACGACATGATGGCGGCCCGGGTCTGAGGCGCCGACGGGTCCTTGGCGGCGCAGGCCCTTGCCGCGCCCCCACGGCGATCCACGGGCGCTTCGGCGGGCGCCCGCTCAGGCCGTGACCTCGATCTCGTTCCCGTCCGGATCGGCGATCACCGCCCCGTCATGGCCGTGCCCGGGGCTCAGAGAGGATCGGGCAACCTTGCGCGGGTAGCCGATTCACCGAGGCGTTGACCGCCTCGCGCGAGCCCACCGCGACGGCGGGATGCGCATCGCCCAGCACGTGCTCCCGGCGCGGCGCGTCGACGCCCGCCAGGGTCATCGGCTCCCGCCGGGTGC
>DASPJU010000120.1:0-3625 GCA_035628475.1 Salinarimonas sp.
CCGGCACCCGGCGCTCCCTCCGGACCGCGACACCACCTTGTGACCGTCATAGTCGGCAAGGTCCCAGCCGAGGCCGTAGCCGGTCCGGCGGAAGCCCAGGATCTCGCGATTCTGCTGCGAGGCTTGCTCGTAGGTCTTGCGAAGCACGGCTGCGGGGATCGCTCCGCCGGTCGACGCGCCGTCGCTGGTGAAGGCGCGCAGATAGGTCGCGGCATCGCGGGGCGAGGAGTAGAGGCCGCCCCCGGCTTCGAGGAGCGCGGTCGGCTTGTGCGGAACCGGCCGCCACGCTCCCCGGACGCGGGCGTTGCAATAGGCCACCTCCGACGGCGCGAAATCCTCGAGGGTGGCGCTCGTCCGGGTGAGCCCGAGCGGCTTGATGACATGCTCGCGAAGCAGCTCCCGCCAGCTCCGCTTCAGCCTCGTCTCGGCGATCGCCGTGTAGAGCACAGGGCCGATATTCCCGTAGTCATAGGCCCGGTTCGCCCGGGTCGCGAACCTGGGAAGAAGCGCGGGCACGTCCGCCGTCGCATATTCGCCCGTGTCGCTGTAGCGCCACTGGATGGCCGGCGCTTCGACGCCCGACACGTGGGAGAGGAAGGATCGCGCGGTGATCCACGCGGGATCCTGCCCGGTGGCCAGCCGGAGCCCCGGCCACACCTCGGCAAGCGTCGTCCCGAGCGGGAGCAGCCCCTTGGCGTCGAGCTGGGCGGCGAGCAGGCCCACCGGGCTCTTCGTCACCGAAGCGGTGTAGATGGGCGTATCGAGCGTGAGCGGTGCGCCGGTGCGCTGGTCCCGCGCCCCTTTTACCCGCTCCATCACCACCCGCCCCTTGTGGACGACGACCAGGGCGAAGGCCGGCGGCGCCGACGGATCCGCCTGCAAGCGGTCGAGGAAGGCGGTGAAGCGCGGCACGAAGGCGTCGCGCTTGGGCGCCGCGTCCGCCGTGCCGGCGCCGATCAATGCGGCTGCGATTATCAAGGCTGCGGCGCGCATGGATGCCCCTTCGGCTTGGAGGTCAGTCTCGCACCGATAGGCCGCTGCGCCGCCGCGCGCTTGAACGGATGAAATCAGGCGAGCAGCGCCCTCAGCCGGCTCGGCGAAAGCCCCGTCGAGCGCGAGACCGAGCGGGTGAGGTGCGATTGATCGGCAAAGCCGGTTTCGTGCGCCACCCTCGTCAGCGGTCCCGTTCCCCCGGCGATCCGAGCGATCGCCCGAGCCGTCATCACGCGGTGCCTGTAAAGGCTGGGCGGAAGCCCGAAGGCGGCCTTGAACAAGGCGGTGAAGCGGACCCGGTGGACTCCCGCCTCGCGCGCCGCCGCGTCGATCCGAACGATCTCGGGCTCGTCGCGGATCGCCTCGCGCGCGCGGCTCAGCCACGCCGGAACGCTCGTCCTTGATCGCTCTTTCCGGATGAGGGGAAGGGCAAGCAGGTCGAAGATCGTCTCCTGCCGCCGCGCGGCATCCGGTGCCTGCGCCAGCCTTCCGAACAGCGCCGGCCCGAGATAGGTATCGCCCGTCGCCGACCATCCCGGCTCGTCCGTCGGAAACAGCTCTTCCCATCCGGCATCGCGAAGCTTGAGCGAGAAGATGAGGACGCCGTCTCGGCCCCACCTGTTCTCGTGCTGCAGACCCGCCGGCTTGAGTCCGATCGACGCGCCGGGCGGCGTCCACTCGCGGCGCTGGTGGCGCTCGAGCATGTCCCCGCTCAGCAGCAGCGAGAATTGGGCATAATCGTGGGAGTGGGCGCCCTGTCCCGTATCCGGTGGATAGAAAGCGAGCGAAGCGGCAATTCCTCCCGGGCAGTCGAAGTCGTGGGTTCGAACTCTACTCATCGCCGCACCCTAGGCGCTGCCCGCGAGGCGAACAACGTCAGGCGGAGAGCGCCCGCACGACGTCGCGCGCCTGGACGCGGATATCGGGCACCGCGACGATTTCCCAGAAGGCGCCGCGGCTGAGCGGCCCGAGCGCGTAGAGGGGAGGGGATTCGCCCGCTCCTAGGACTCGCGAGCGCTCGTCGACCTGAAGCCCTTGTCCGAGCGGATCGCGCATCGCCCGGCCGCTCGCGAGGAGCTGGCGGATGAGCGGATCGCCGATCCGCGCCACGTCGCCCTCCGGCCCGGTGCAGTTGATCACCGCGGCGAAGCGCCGCCTGAGCTCGCCCCCGCCGCGCCGGCGGATCGTCACCGAGTCCCCGTCCACCTCGGCGATCCGCCCGGCCATCACCTCCAGCCGGCCCGCTTCGCGGAGCGCCGCGATCCGGCGTCCGACCGCCGGGGCGATGCGGTGGCGGTGAGCGTCCCACCACGGCCGCGCATGCCTCAGGAACCTCTTTTTCTCGGTCTCCGAGAGACCTCGCCAGATGGCGCGGCTGTGCGGCCTCAGGCCGTCGACGCTCGCCCGCCAGGGATGATGGCCCCGCACGTCCCTGACCAGGTTCGCAAGCCCCGAAGGCGGCTCGCGCTCGAGCGGCGCTTCCGCCTCGGCCAGGTGGGGCCGGGGCACCAGCCCGCGCCGCGAGCAGGCGGTGATGCGCCCGGCAAATCCGGCTTCCTCGAGGCTGATCGCCATGTCGACCATCGTCAGCCCCGTCCCGACAAGCAGCACCTCGCCGCCGCGCGCCGCCGCCGACTGGACTGCTTCGGCCCCGCCCGCGCCCCAGGGGTCCTGGATCGCCCGCTCGCCCAGCGGCCCCGGAAGGCGCGAGCCGTAATTGCCGCCCGCGAGGAGCACGACGTCGGCGGAAATTCGTTCGCCCGAAGCCAGCGCCAGCGCATCGCCCTCGAGGCTCGTCGCCTCGTCCGTCACCCGTCGCACTTGCGGTACCCCGGCCAGCACCTCTCTGAGGTAGCGCCCGAACTCGCGGCGCGGCAGGAATTGGTCGCGTCCTCCGAGCCCCTCCCGCTCCGCCCAGCGGACGAAATGCTCGGGATCGTCGGCGAGCGCGCTCATCCCCCGCGCCGGCACGTTGAGCAGGTGCCCCGGCGACCGCGTCGAGTAAGCCGCCCCCGCCGCGAACCGTCCCGCCTTGTCGATCAGGCTGATCTCGGCGTCCCGCAGCGCCCTCGCCGCCTCGACCGCCGCGATCGTGCCCGAATATCCGCCGCCGACGATCGCCACCCGCATCGCGCCGCTCTAGCCGACCCGCCGCGAGGCGCCAGACGAAAATAAATCGCGGGTCCGCTCTTGCCCGCAAAGGCCCGCCGCCTCTATCCGGTTCTTCCCATGGCGCGGTTCATTTTCATCACCGGCGGCGTGGTCTCCTCCCTTGGCAAGGGCCTGATGGCCGCGGCGCTCGCAGCCCTCCTCCAGGCGCGCGGCTACAAGGTCCGGATCCGCAAGCTCGACCCCTATCTGAACGTCGATCCGGGAACGATGTCGCCCTACCAGCACGGCGAGGTCTACGTCACCGACGACGGCGCCGAGACCGACCTCGACCTCGGCCATTACGAGCGATTCACCGGGGTGCCGGCCCGCCAGTCGGACAACGTCACCTCGGGCCGGATCTATCAGGGGATCATCGCCAGGGAGCGGCGCGGCGACTATCTCGGCGCGACCGTCCAGGTCGTCCCGCACGTCACCAACGCGATCAAGGAATTCATCCGCGCCGATCTCGAGCCCGACCTCG
>DASPJU010000121.1:0-3069 GCA_035628475.1 Salinarimonas sp.
ATTGAGAACCTGCCGATGCAGGTTGTGGCGATCAAAGCCGACCAGGACATCGTGCGCGAGGGCGACCGCCCCTCCCGCTCGTGCCTGATCGTGAGCGGTTTTGCCTGCACCTACAAGGTCACGGCGGAGGGCAAGCGCCAGATCGTCTCCTTCAACCTCCCCGGCGACATTCCCGACCTGCAGAGCCTGCACCTCAAGGTCCTCGACAACAGCGTGAGCACCCTCACGGCCTGCGCGGTGGGCTTCATTCCGCACGAGGCGCTGCGCGACCTGTGCCGCTCCCACCCGCGCATCGCCGACACGCTCTGGCGCGAGACGCTGATCGACGCCTCGATTTTCCGCGAGTGGATGCTCAACATCGGGCGCCGCGAGGCCTATAGCCGGTTGGCCCACTTGCTGTGCGAGATGGTGACGCGCATGCGGGCGGTGGGGCTCGTCGACGACCGGACCTGCGAGCTGCCGATCACCCAGGGCGAGCTCGCCGACGCGACCGGCATCTCCACCGTCCACGTCAACCGCACGCTCCAGGAGCTCCGGGGAGCGGGCCTGATCACCCTGAGGGCCGGAGCCCTGACGGTGAACGACTGGGACGGACTGAAACGCGCGGGCGAGTTCGATCCCACCTACCTGCATCTGATGAGGCGGGACGCGGCATGAGAGCCCGGCGTCACGGCCGCGCGGATGGCCCAGGGTCGGCCCGGGAAACAGGCACCAGAGCCGCGACGGCGTCGACCACCTGGGAGGCCGGGCAGGGGCATTCCAGCCATGGCGCGTCGGCGTAATCGGACCGGAGTCGCCCCGAGCGGGGCCATCCCGTGTGGACGACGAACGGGATCCGACGGCCCCCGAGCTCGCTGGCGACCGCGAGGCTCGGGCCGTCCGCCAGGATGGCGTCGATGACCGCGACGTCCGGCGGCTCTGCGTCGAGGGCCGCGAGGGTCTTCGTCACGGTGACGAACGGTCCGACGACCTCGTACCCGGCCGCCTCCAGCTCGTCCGCGACGACCAGGGCATTGATCCCGTTGTAGGCGGCCAGGAGCACCCGCCGCGCATGCCTCGCGCCCATGCCGCCAACCCTCGAGCGCCGTTGGTCCTCGGGATGCGGGAGCGCACCTGGCCGCCGGCAAGCGCGTCCGGCAACATCGGCAAGTCTACCCGTCCCGCCGGGCATCGGGATTTGCCCACGTTAACGCTTTCCGGATCCTTGCCTCCGGACGAATACGAAGGTGCTGCCCGATCGAGCGCCGCGAGGGCACCTCTCGTCGGGTCTCGACGGGTCGCTCGCGGCCGACGGGCGACAAGACGCCGAGCGGGCGCCGGTGCGTGCCGAGGCCGGCCAAGCCGGATGCCCAGGCCCAGAGCGCTCCTCGACGGTTCGCGCTGCAGCGCGGCGAGCGCCCGCGGCAAGCTCATCAACGATCGGCTCGGCGCAAGGCGCATCGGAGATCGATCGCCGCCCACCGGGTTCACGAATCCCGCGTCTTCCCGGGAGGGCCTCACGCCTTGCTGCAGGAGGCGCCGCCGAGCACGCAGAACCTGGCGCAATGGGGATGGTTCAGGGCCACGGGCCGGGAGGCCTCGGCCAGGGTCGCGCCCAGCTCGAACTGCTGATCGTAGGCCAGCAGCGTGCAGGCCAGGACCGCGGGGCGGTCCGCGCCCTTGCGTTTCACCACCATGCGCGACGAGGCGCACATCACGTCCGCCGGCGACTTGCCGAGGATGCCCCAGCAGGCCTCGGTGATCTCGGGCACGTCCGCCGCCTCGTCCATCTCGGGGAAGAGCACGAGCTGCACCGGGTCCCGGGCGTCGAGCCCGATCCCGTGCTCGGCGAAGAGGCGCGCGTAGCCCCCTCGCACCACGCCCTCCGGCTCGCCGGAATAGAGGCGCCCGGCCGCGTTGATGGCAAAGCCGTTCCGGCTGAGCCAGACCAGCCCCTCCAGGGTGGGCTGCCAGCTGCGGGGACCCCGCTCCAGCTCGTGGAGCTCCCTCGTGTAATGGTCGATCGATACCCGGACGGTGAGGCGGTCGCCGTGGCGCTCGCGCAGGGCGAGGAGGTCGCGCTCATGGCGCCGCATCGGCCGCATGGCGTTGGTGAGCACCAGCGCCCGCAGGCCCCGGGACAGAGTCTCGTCCAGCATGCGCGAGAGGTGCGGGTTCATGAAGGGCTCGCCGCCCGTGAAGCCGATGAGCTCGGTGCCCAGGCGGTCGCGCTCGATCTCGTCGAGATAGGCCTCCACCTCGGGCGCCGTGATGTAGGCCAGCCGGTCGTTGCGCGGGGTGGATTCGATGTAGCAGCTCTCGCAGGCTAGGTTGCAGAGCGTGCCCGTGTTGATCCAGAGCGTCCTGAGGCCGTCCAGGCCCACGCTGGCGCGTCGTTCTCCCCGCGCGGTGAGGGAAGGCTCCTTGAATTTGGCGCCATCCAGGCGCACAGGCGCGATCCGCGCGGGCCAGGCCGGGGGCGCATCAGCGGCCTTATCCCGCCGCCACGTCAACGTGCCGGGCCGCAGGGGCTGCCCCTTCGCCTTCATCTCCGCCGGCGGGAGCACGTCGCAACTCGGCCACAGGCCGGTCGCAAGCCCGTCCGCATAGCCCTCCGGGAGCCCGGCCCGCCGGATCTTCGCCGCCGCGCCCTCGTGGTCGTAAGCGAGGCAGGCATGCTCGATCCTGAGCGAGCGGGGCTCCGGGCCGGGGGAGACGACGCTGAACCAGACCCGGGGCGTGCCGTCGTTGGCCGGCATCCCGACCGCGCCGGGATTGTGCCACAGCCGTCCCTCGACGACCTGGCTGAACGGCAGCCCGCAATGGCCGGCGACGATGCCGTCGGCCCCGGAGCGGGCGAGGTCCATGCCCTTCACCCGGTCGGGGGTGGAGGCGAACACGAAGCGGTTGATCTCGGCCAGGCTGCCGTGCACCACCGCCAGCACCAGTCCCGCCGTGTGGATGTCGAGCCGCCGCGGCAGGGTGCCCATCCAGGCCCGCTCGTCGGGGCCGAGCTGCGCGCTCGCGTGGGCGAACCAGGCGGCCGAGAGCCGGTCGCAGGTGCTGCCCGGGGCGAAGCCGCAGCCGCAA
>DASPJU010000122.1:0-5926 GCA_035628475.1 Salinarimonas sp.
GACGGCGAGACCCTCGTCTGGATCGACCGCCACTTCGTCCACGAGGGCTCCCACCACGCCTTCGCCAAGCTCGAAGGTCGCGGCGCCCGGGTGGCGCGGCCCGACCTCACCTTCGGCGTGGCCGACCACTACGTCCCGACCCGCGGTCGCGGGCGGCCGATCCCCGACGAGGGGATCCGGCGGATGGTGGATCAGCTCGCCGGCAACGCCGCCGCGCACGGCGTCCACCTGTTCGGCCTCGACGATCCGCGCCAGGGCATCGTCCACGTGGTCGGGCCCGAGCAGGGGCTGACCCTGCCGGGGCTCACCGTGGTGTGCGGCGACAGCCACACCTCCACCCACGGCGCCTTCGGGGCGCTCGCGTTCGGGATCGGGGCCTCGGAGGTGGCGCATGTGCTCTCCACGCAGACCCTGTGGCAGCGCAAGCCCAAGCGCATGCGCATCAGCGTCGAGGGGCCCCTGACGCCGGGCGTCGGCGCCAAGGACATCGCGCTCACCTGGATCGCCCGGCTGGGCGCCGACGGGGCGGCGGGGCACGCGATCGAATATGCGGGCTCGGCGGTGCGGGGGCTGTCCATGGAGGGGCGGCTCACCCTGTGCAACCTGTCCATCGAGGGCGGCGGGCGCTGCGGCATGGTGGCCCCCGACGCCACCACGATCGCCTACCTGCGCGGGCGCCCCTACGCGCCGGCGGACGAGGCCTTCGAGCGGGCGGCGGCCGCGTGGCTGGCGCTCGCCTCCGACCCGGATGCCGCCTTCGACCGGGAGGTCGGCTTGCGCGGCGACGAGATCGCGCCGACCGTCACCTGGGGCACGAGCCCCGGGGACGCCGCGCCGATCGACGCCACCGTGCCGGACCCCGACCGCATCGCCGACCCGGCCCGGGCGGCGCATGCCCGCGACGCGCTGGCCTATATGGACCTACGGCCGGGGCAACCCCTCACGGCCATCGCGGTCGACCGGGTCTTCATCGGCTCGTGCACCAATGCCCGCATCGAGGACCTGCGCGCGGCGGCCGCCGTGCTCGCCGGACGCACGGCGCGGGTGCCGGGCCTCGTCTCCCCGGGCTCGTCCCTCGTCAAGCGCCAGGCCGAGGAGGAGGGCCTCGACCGGATCTTTCGCGAGGCGGGGCTCGACTGGGTGGAGTCGGGCTGCTCGATGTGCGTCGGCATGAACGGGGACCTGCTGCGGCCCGGCGAGCGCTCGGCCTCGACCACCAACCGCAACTTCAAGGGCCGCCAGGGCCCGGGCTCGCGCACCCATCTCATGAGCCCCGCCATGGCGGCGGCCGCGGCCGTGACGGGGCACCTCACCGACGCCCGCCCGCTCCTCGCCGGGAGGATCTAGGGATGGAGCCGCTCCGCCGCCTCGATCGCGTCGTGGCCTGCCCGCTCCCGCTCGCCAACGTCGACACCGACCAGCTCATCCCGGCCCGCTTCATGAAGCAGCCGCGCGCGGCGGGCTATGGCGGCTTCCTGCTGCACGACCTGCGCTGTTCCGCGGACGGGCGGAGCCTCGGTTTCGTCCTCGACGATCCCGCCCGCGCGGGGGCGCGGGTGCTCGTGGCGCGGCGCAATTTCGGGGGCGGCTCGTCCCGGGAGGCGGCGGTCTACGCGCTCGTCGATTTCGGCGTCCGCTGCGTGGTGGCGCCGAGCTTCGGCGACATCTTCGCGTCCAACGCCGTCAATAACGGCCTCCTCCCCGCGACGGTCGGCGAGGCCGACGCCGAGCGCCTGCTCGCGGCCCTGTCCGCGGGGCTCGAGCGGCTCACGGTCGACCTCGAGACGGGCCGGATCGAGGGCGCGGGCGACGCGATCGCCTTCGCGATCGATCCGGTGTGGCGGTTGAAGCTCCTCAACGGCTGGGACGACCTCGACCTGACGCTGAGCCACGCGGACGCGATCCGCGCGTGGAGCGAGGCGGATGCGGAGCGCAGGCCGTGGGCCGCTCCTCACCTCGCCCCGCCGGGCGGGGAGAGGGCTTCAGGCCCCCATGCCGGGGCCTGAAGCGAGGGCGGCAGCCCGAAGGTGAGGGGGGTCTCCGGACGAGCCTCCTCCGGACAGACCCCCTCGCCCTCGCTCCCTTCGGTCGCTTGCTCCGGCTGCCCCTCCGCAGCCGGAGCCCTCTCCTTAGCCCGCGGGGAGAGGAGACTACCCATGCGCCGCCCTCAAGGCCTCGTCGAGGTCCGTGAACAGGTCGTCCGGGTCCTCGATGCCCGTGGAGAGCCGCAGCAGGTCGGGCGGGCAGGGGGTGCCAGGGCCCTCGATGGAGGCGCGGTGCTCGATGAGGCTCTCGACGCCGCCCAGCGAGGTGGCGCGCTTCCACAGCTCCACCCGGGCCGCCGCGTCGACCGCCGCGCGCTCGCCCCCCGTCACCTGGATCGACAGCATGTAGCCGAAGCCGCCCTCCATCTGCCGGGCCGCGAGGTCGTGGCCGGGATGCTGGGGCAGGCCCGGATAGAGCACGCGGGCGACGTGGGGATGCCCGACGAGGCGCTCGGCCAGCGCCTGCGCGCCGCGGGCCTGGGCGGCCGCCCGCAGGGGCAGGGTGCGCATGCCGCGCAGCAGGAGGAAGGCCTCGAAGGGCCCCAGGATCGCCCCGGCCGACTTGCGATGCGCGACGATGCGGGCCCAGAACGCGTCCTCGGAGCGCCCGGCCAGCGCCCCGGCCACCACGTCGGTGTGGCCGTTGAGGATCTTGGTGGCGGCGTGCATCACGACGTCCGCCCCGAGGCCCAGGGGCCGGGTGTGATGGGGCGAGGCGCAGGTGGAATCCACCGCGAGCCGGGCGCCCGCCGCATGGGCGATCTCGGCGGCGCCGGCGATGTCGGTGATCGTCCAGAGCGGGTTCGACGGGGTCTCGATCCAGACGAGCCGGGTGCGCCCCGGGCGCACGGCCGCGCGCAGGGCGTCGAGGTCGTCGGTCTCGACGAAGCTGACGGACAGGCCCCAGCGGACGGCCTCGGTCGCGAGCCAATGGCGCAGGGCCCAGTGCATCACCCGGGGCGCCACGACGTGGTCGCCCGGATCGAGCGCCATGAACACGGCGGTCGCCGCCGCCATGCCGGAGCCGAACAGGAGGGCGGCGGGCGCCTCCTCCAGCATGGCGAGCACGGCTTCCGCCTCGCGCACGGTCGCGTTGTCGGGCCGGCCATAGACGTAGCCCGAGGAATAGGCATTGTCGGGGTCGCGCAGATAGGTCGTGGAGACGTGGATCGGCGGCACCACGGCGCGGGTGATCGGGTCGGTCGTGCCCATGGCCTGGGCGGCGAGCGTCCGCTTCGACCAGCGGGCGGGGGGCGTGGACATCGGGCGTCTCCGGACTATCTGACGGGTTCTTGAAGCAGGAACCGCCCCGTCAGGAAAGCGCCGATCTCCATGCGCGACGCAAGCCCGCCCCTCGCGGGGCACATGACGCGGCCGATCCGGATCGCGATCGCGGTCGTGCCCGTCGTGGCGGCCTCGGGGCTCGGCGGCCTGGTGACCCGGGCCAACATCCCCACCTGGTACGCGGGGATCGCCAAGCCCTTCTTCACGCCGCCCAACTGGGTGTTCGCGCCGGTCTGGACCCTTCTCTTCGCGGGGATGGCGCTCGCGGCCTATCGCGTCCTGTCCCGCCCGCCCTCGGCGGCGCGGACGGCGGCGCTGCGGATTCACGCGCTCCAGCTGGCGCTGAACGTCGCCTGGTCCGCCGCCTTCTTCGGCCTCAACAGCCCCGGGGCGGGGCTCCTCGTCATCGCACCGCTCCTCGCCGCTATCGCGCTCACGATCCGCGCCTTCGCGCCCCTCGACCGGCCCGCGGCGTGGCTGCTCGCGCCCTATCTCGCCTGGGTGGCGTACGCGACGGCGCTGAACCTGGGGATCTGGTGGCTGAACGGGTGAGGGAGGCGCACCCGTCATCCCCGGCCGGACCCGGCCGAAGGTCGGTGGAGGGGATCCGGGGCTCAGAGCGTCGCTGCGCGACGACCTCGTGGCGCTGGATCCCCTTGGCACATTTCGCGTGCTCAAGCCCCGGCGGCGGACAAGCCGCCTCCGGCCGGGGCTGACAGGGTGAGGTCACTCCGCGGCCTGGGTCATCTCGTCCAGCACCCAGTCGCCGTCGGCCTCCTGGAAGTAGCGCTCCAGGGCGCTCTCCAGGGTCGGCAGCAGCGTGCCGCGCTCGGTGGCGAGCGTGGTGTCGCGGGCGGGCGCGCCGCCGACGGCCCGCACCAGGTCCGGATCGTAGCCCGCCGCCGCCACGACCCCGCGTGCGAGATCGGCCCAGCTCATCGAGCCCCCGTTCGCGAGATGCCAGATCCCCTCGCCCCCGTCGATGAGGAGGTCGAGGGCGGCATGGACCAGGTCGGGGACGTAAGTCGGCGAGACCCTGTCGAGCCCCGCCTCGAAGGGCCGCCCGCCCGCTGCGGCGTGGAGCGCCGCCCAGACGGCATTGTGCCGGTCCCAGGGGCCGAAGAAGGCGCTGGTGCGGGCCACCAACGCGCCCGGATGGGCGGCGAGCACCGCGCGCTCCGCCTCGGCCTTGCTGGCCCCGTAGACGCCCTGGGGCGCCGTCGGGTCGCTCTCGACGTAAGGCGCGCCCTTGGCGCCGTCGAAGACGAGGTCGCTGGAGAAGGTGAGATAGGGGATGCCGGCCGCCGCGCAGGCCTCGGCGAGCCGCGCCGCGCCCTCGACATTGGCCCGGCGGCAGGCCTCCGGCTCGCGCTCGGCGTCCGCCACGCGCACGAAGCCCGCCGCGTTGATCACGGCCCAGGGCCGATGGCGCCGCAGCGCCGCGCGCACGCTCCCGGGATCGGCGATGTCGAGCTCAGGCCTCGACGTCGCCACGTGGTCGAGGCCGCGATGCTCGCACAGGCGCGCCATGGCCCGGCCGAGCGTGCCCGTCGCGCCAGTGACGAGGACGCGCCGGGGCACCGCCACGGCGACGCCGTTGCCGGCGGAGCGGCCCTTGGGCCGGTAGAAGCGCTCGTCGCGCCGCCACCAGCCCGCCCGGTCGAGGACGGGATGATCGTAGGCCCCCGTCTTCGCCAGCGCTTCCGCCGCGTGGCCCAGGGCCGTGCGGCGCGGCGCCGGCCCGCGCACGTCGAAGGGCCCGGGCTCGTAATGGCCGCGGCGCCGGGTGAGCAGGCTCGACCAGTCCATGGTGCCGAACAGGGTCCAGATCGTGACCCCGCGCAGGTCGACCCCCTCGTCCCGCACCGCGTGGGCGGCGTTCCAGACCTCCACGAGCCAGCGCAATTGCTCGTCGCGCGAGCAGCCGTGATGGACCTCGGTGATCGCGATGGGCCGGCCGTAGCGGGCCCAGGTCTCCCGGAGGCGGGCCGCGAAGCCGATCTCGTGCGGGGGCAAGTGCACCCGCACGGCCTCCGCGTCGGCATAGCGGTGATGGCCGTTCCCGCCCCAATGGTGCTCGGGGTAGCGCGCGAGGCGCTGGTCCAGATAGCGGTCGCTGGTCAGGTAGTGGTTGATGCCGAAGATGTCCGGCGTGGCGTCGCCATCGAGGAAGAGGCGGAGATCCTCCTCCTCGACGCCCGCGCCGCGCAGTTCCGGCCAGAAGCGGTGATAGCGGTCGACGCGGCCGCAGAGCAGGTCGAAGCCGAGCCACCGGCGCTCGTTCTCGTACTCGGCCTGGTAGGCGAGCATGGGCGTCGAGAAGATCTTGCCCAAATCGTCGGTCTGGACGAGCCGCGCGCCCGGGTTCACCCGGCGGATCGCCCGCATGGCGAGAAGCGTCGCCTTGCACTCGACGACGAGCGCCCGCAGGAACGTGCCGTGGTCGCGCCCGTGCGGATACCAGTGGCCGTAGAGGCCGGAGAAGCGCGCCGTCGTCAGGGGCTCGTTGACGGGCGTGTAATCTTCGACCCACGGGTAGCGCTCGGCGACAGCGCGGGCGTAGACGGCGAGCTGTTCGGGGAAGGCCGGGTCGACGA
>DASPJU010000123.1:0-2474 GCA_035628475.1 Salinarimonas sp.
ACATCAAGCGCTTCGGCGAGCCCAAGTCCCTGGACGAGCTCGACAACCACCGCATCATCTCGTTCGGCGGCGACCAGCCCTCCTACCTGCTCGCCGTGCACTGGCTGTCCACCGCCGGGCGCGACCTTCGCAATCCGCGCCAGACGAACCTCGTGGTGAACAACATCTCGGGGCTGAAGACCGCGGTGGAGAACGGGGCCGGGATCGCGGTGCTGCCGGATTACGCCGCCGATTCCAACACGAGCCTCGTGCAGATCCTGCGCGACGTCGACATGCCCTCGCTGGACAGCTACTTCGTCTATGCCGAGGAGATGCGCTCCGTCGCCCGCGTCCAGGTCTTCCGCGATTTCCTCGTCGCCAAGGCGCAGCGCTGGACCTACTGAGGCGGCAGTGACAATCATGCTTAACGGACTGTTAAAGCCGCCCTGATAGCCCTGGTCCCACGAGCGGGAGCCCAGGCGTGACCATCGTCCTCACGTTCATCTTCAATGCGGGCCTGAACCTCGTGGTCGGGCTCGCGGTCGCGGGCGTGCTGGGTCCCGTGGAGTACGGGCGCTTCGCGGTCGCCTCAATGCTCGCCATCGTGCTGGGCACCGCGCTGTTCGAGTGGCTGCGCCTGTCGGCGACGCGCTACATCGCCGAGCCCGGCAGCCGCCACACCCGGGTCGCGAGCCTCGAGGCGGGCTATGTCGCCATCGCCGTGCTGCTGATCGGTGCCGCGCTCGCCGCGCCCGCCGCCGGGCTCGGCCCCGGCGTGATCGAGATCCCCATCGCCCTCGTGGCCCTCGTGGCGACCCTGAACGCGCGCTTCGAGATGCGCGGGGCCGAGGCGCGGGCCCTGTTCATGGATCGGGTCTATCTGCGCATCGTCATCGCCAAGAACGTGCTCGCCCTCGTCCTGATGATCGGCGCGGCGGCCCTGCTCGGCAGCGCCGACTGGGTGCTGGTGATGCTGGGCGTGAGCACCGCGGTCGCGTGCCTGTTCGTGCGCGACCCGCCCGGCGAGACGCGCCTGTCCCTGTCCCGGGCCCGAGGCGCCGACCTGATGCTGTTCGCGCGCTACGGATTTCCGATCGTGGGCGCCAACCTCGTCTATCAGGTGATCCTGCTGGTCAATCGCAGCGTCGGCGCGCACGAGCTCGGCCTGGCCGATGCGGGGCGCCTGGCGCTTGCGACCGACTTAACGATCCGTCTCCTGCTCTCCATCGGGGCCGCGCTCGACGCCTTCCTGTTCCAGCTCGCCGTGCGGCGCCGGACGGAGGAAGGCGAGGAGGCCGGGCGCCGCCAGCTCGCCGACAACATGCTGGTCGTCGCGGGCGTCCTCGTCTTCCTCGGCGTCGGCTACGCGATGGCGATGCCGGCGATCGAGGCCCTTTTCGTGCCCGAGCCCTATCACGGCAGCTTCGGGACGATCGGCACGATCCTCATCCCCGGCGTGATCGCCTTCTGCTTCGTGCAGTTCGGCCTCAACCCCATCTTCCAGCTCGCGGGACGCACCACCGCGCTCCTGTGGACGGCCCTCGCGGCGCTCGCCCTCGACCTCGCGCTCCTGCACCTCCTGGTGCCGTTCCTCGGCCTGCCGGGGATCGCGATTGCTCATGGCGCCGCCCTCGTGGCGGGCGGGCTCGCGGCCTTCGTGCCGGCCCTGCGCATGCGCCCGCTCTGGCCGGCGCGCCGGGAGATCCTGGCCGTGGTCCTGGCGGGGGCCGCCATGGCGCTGGCCATGTGGCCGCTGCGCGCCCTCCCCTCCCCCTGGCTCGCGCTGGCGGCCGCGGGCGGCGCCGGGACGCTTGCCTACGCCGCGGTGCTGGTGGGGCTCGACGTGCTGGGTCTGCGCCGCCGCCTGGGCCGGATCATGCGCCCTGGGATCGGCGCGCCTCCGGCCGCGAGCCCCCGGCCCGAGCTGCCGTGAGGGCATGGCGGGATAACGTTCCCCACTGGATCACCTCGCGCCATGTGCCGGACGCATGACACGCATGCCCCATGTTGCATTGCAAAAGAGCAGTCTGCGCGAGATATAGGCGTTGGTCGATTTCGGCGGGCCCGCTACTTCCTCCCGGCGGTATCCCGTCTCGGCCGTTCCCCTCTGGAGGGTCCTGACGCTCCTCGCGAGCCGGGACCTGACAAAACTTCCAAGCCGGATCCCCTGTGGATCCGGCTTTTTTCTTAAAAATAGAGCCGCTCGCCCGCGCGGTCGCGATAGAGACCGGCCACGAAGGGCGCGTAGCCGTTAAAGGGCCTCGTCGGCCGGCGTTCGTCGTCCCCTGGAACACGCTCGGTCGCCTGGCTCCAGCGCGGATGCGGGACGGCCGGGTTCACGTTGGCCCAGAACCCGTACTCCGCCGGCTGCAACCCCTCCCAGAAGCCCCGGGGCCGCTCTGCCGTCAGCGTGACGCGGGCCACGGCCTTGATCGACTTGAAGGCGTATTTCCAGGGCACCGCGAGGCGGATGGGCGCGCCCATGCGGGCGGGGA
>DASPJU010000124.1:0-8695 GCA_035628475.1 Salinarimonas sp.
CGCCGTCGCGCTGACCCCCAACAACCCGATGTGGTGCCTTCTCGGCACGACGCTCGGCACCGCCATCGGCGTCCTGCCGGGCCTGGGCCCCGCGCTCACCATCGCGCTGCTTCTCCCCATCACCTTCAAGGTCGACCCGACCGCGGCCCTGATCCTCTTCGCGGGGATCTATTACGGCGCGATGTATGGCGGCTCGACCACCTCGATCCTGCTCAACACGCCCGGCGAGTCCGCCACCATCGTCACCGCGATGGAGGGCAACCGCATGGCGCGCTCCGGCCGCGCCGGCGCGGCGCTCGCCACCGCCGCCATCGGCTCCTTCGTGGCGGGCACCGCCGGCACGATCGGGATCACGTTCCTGGCGCCCCTGGTGGTCGACTTCGCGCTGAAATTCGGCCCGGCCGAGTATTTCAGCCTCATGGTGCTCGCCTTCGTCACCGTCTCGGCGGTGCTGGGATCCTCGGCGGTCCGGGGGCTGACGGCCCTGTTCTTCGGCTTCTTTCTGGGCATGATCGGCGTCGACCTGCAGACGGGGCAGCCGCGCTTCACCTTCGGCATCCTCGAGCTTCTCGACGGGGTCAACGTGATCATCGTGGCGGTGGGGCTCTTCGCCGTGGGCGAGACCCTCTACGTGGCCTCGCGCCGCTACGCGGGCGGGGACGAGATCATCCCCCTGCGCGGCTCGCTCTACATGACGCGCCAGGAATGGAAGCGGTCCTGGAAGCCCTGGCTGCGGGGCACGGCGCTCGGCTTCCCCATCGGCGCCATGCCGGCGGGCGGGGCCGAGATCCCCACCTTCCTGTCCTACTACACCGAGAAGAAGCTCTCCCGGCACCCCGAGGAGTTCGGCACCACGGGCGCCATCGAGGGGGTGGCCGGGCCGGAGGCCGCCAACAACGCCTCCGCGGCGGGCGTCCTCGTGCCGATGCTGACCCTGGGGCTTCCCACCTCGGCGACCGCCGCGATCATGCTCTCGGCCTTCCAGAGCTACAACATCAATCCCGGCCCGCTCCTGTTCCAGTCGCAGCCGCAGCTGGTGTGGGGCCTCATCGCCTCGCTCTACATCGCCAACGTGATGCTGCTCGTCCTCAACCTGCCCCTGATCGGCCTGTGGGTGAGGATCCTGCGCATCCCGCCGCCGCTGCTTTACGCTGGCATCCTCGTCTTCGCGACGATCGGCACCTACGGCATCTCGCAGTCGCCGGTGGACCTGATCCTGCTCTATCTCCTGGGCGGCATCGGCTTCCTGATGCGGCGCTTCGACTTCCCGACCGCGCCCGTGATCATCGGCATGATCCTGGGGCCGCTCGCCGAGACGGAGTTCCGCCGCGCCATGACGATCTCGAACGGGGATTGGACGGTGTTCTTCGCCCAGCCGCTCTCGGCGGCGCTGCTCGCCATCGCGGCGCTGGCGCTGCTCGGCCCCAGGATCTGGGACCTCGTCAGCCGCCGTCGCCACCAAGGGCCCGAGCATGTCCCAGGCGATGCGTGAGGCGCGCGATAACCCTCTTCCCTGGAGGGAGAGGGTGGCTTGCGGAGCAAGCCGGGAGAGGGGGCCGTCCGAGCTTCGCGCCGACGCACGAGATCGGCGTCCTGCACACCTCCCGAGGCGTCGCTCCGCTTTTGCGCGTCCCCCTCTCCCGACCCCGCTTCGCGGCGCCACCCTCCCCCTCCGGGGGGAGGGAGCGTCGCGCGCTTCGGTTCGGGAGAGCTGACATGACCGCGCTCCTCGCCGGGACCCGCGTCCTCGACCTCACCAACGTGCTGGCCGGCCCCTATGCGGGCTACCAGCTCGCCCTGCTGGGCGCCGACGTGATCAAGGTGGAGGCGCCCGATGGGGACCTGGCGCGCCAGCTCGGTGCCTCGCCCGCGCTCAACGCCGCCCGCATGGGCGCCTCGTTCCTGGCCCAGAACGCGGGCAAGCGCTCCGTCGTGCTCGACCTCAAGAGCGAGGCGGGCCGCGCCGCCTTCCTCGACCTCGTCGCCACCGCCGACGTGGTGCTGGAGAATTTTCGGCCGGGCGTCATGGACCGCCTCGGCCTGTCGGTCGACGCCTTGCGGGCCCGCCGGCCCGACCTGATCTATTGCGCGATCTCCGGCTTCGGCCAGACCGGGCCGATGCGCGACAACCCGGCCTACGACCAGATCGTGCAGGGCCTGTCGGGGGTCATGAGCATCACGGGGAGCCCCGAGACCGCGCCGCTGCGGGTGGGCTACCCCGTCTGCGACACGCTGGGGGGCCTGTTCGGCGCCTTCGCGATCGCGGCGGCGCTGGTGCGCCGCGCCCGCACCGGCGAGGGGGCGATCCTCGACGTCTCGATGCTGGAGAGCACGATCAGCGCGCTGGGCTGGCCGGTCTCGAACTATCTCACGGCCGGGGTCGAGCCCCAGCCCATGGGCAACGAGAACATGACGGCCGCGCCGTCCGGCACCTTCGCGACGGGAGACGGCCCCCTCAACATCGCGGCCAACAAGGGCGAGCAGTTCGTGGCGCTCTGCCGCGAGATCGGCCGGCCGGAGCTCGCCGCCGACCCCCGCTTCGCCGAGCGCGAGACCCGCAAGCGCAACCGGCTGGCGCTGAAGGCCGAGATCGAGGCGGCGCTCGCCGGCGCCTCGGCCACCGAGTGGGAGGCCCGCCTCAACCGCGCTGGCGTTCCGGCCGGGCGCGTGCTCGCGGTGCCCCAGACGCTCGCCGAGCCGCAGGTCGCGGCCCGCGCCATGACGGCGCGCTTCGAGGCCGTGCCGGGCCTGGAGCGCCCGCTCACGGTGGTGCGCGGCGGCTTCCTGGTCGACGGCGAGGCGCCGCGCCCGAGCCGGCCGCCGCCCGCGCTCGGCGAGCACGACGACGAGATCCTGGGAGGCCGGCCATGAGCGGGGACGAGGGCCGGCGCCGGGGCGAGGACTGGTGGGCCACCTCGATCATCGAGATGAGCCCCGGCGTGATCCGCCTGCGCGGCTACCCGATCGAGGACCTGATTGGCCGGGTGAGCTTTCCCGCCATGATCTGGCTGATGCTGCGGGGCGATCCGCCCTCCGAGGCGCAGGCCGCGCTGCTGGGCCACGCCCTCGCCGCGGCGGTGGATCACGGGCCGCAGGCGCCCTCCATCGCCATCGCCCGCATGGCCGCGACCTGCGGGGTGGGCATCAACGGCGCCATGGCCTCCGCCATCAACGTGCTGGGCGACGTCCATGGCGGCGCGGGCGAGGGGGCGCTCGCCTTCTTCGGCGACGTCGCGGCCGCGATGGACGGGGGTGAAAGCCTCGACGCGGCGGTCGCGGCCCGCCTCGCGCGCTTCCTGGACGAGGAGGGCGGCTTCGTCCCCGGCTTCGGCCATCGCTTCCATCCCGTCGACCCCCGGGCGCCGCGCCTGCTCGCGCTGGTGCGCGAGGCCGCCGCCGCCGGCACGGTCGGCGGGCGCTTTGCCGACATCGCCGAGGCCCTCGAGGCCGCGCTTCACGCCCGCAAGGGCCGGCGCATCCCCATGAACATCGACGGCGCCACGGCCGTGGTCTATGGCGAGCTCGGCTTTCCCCCGCCGCTCTGCCGCGGGCTGTTCGTGCTCTCGCGCTCGGTGGGCATCCTGGCCCATGCCTGGGAGCAGATGGGCGAGCCCGCCCGCAACAAGGGGCCCCTGCCGCGGGAATGGCTGTGGAGCTATCGGGGGCCGCAGGCGCGCGAGGTGGGAGAGGAGCAGGGGTGAGGCTGGCCCAATCGGGAGGGGCGCACCACCTCTCCCGTGTCGTGGCCCGGCCCGACCCGGCCACCCCGTTCACCCCACCTCCGCCTGGGTCCCCGGGTCAAGCCCGGGGACGACAGATTGTGCTTCAGGCGCCAACCTTCCAGCGTGAGCCCTCACCCGTCCGGGAAAGGGGAGATGCCGCACCATCTCCACGCACCCGCCGCCCGACCCCACTTATCTGCCGTGCCCCGCCGCAATCTCTTCCTCGAGAGCGCCCCCGCGCCCGATCCCGTCTGCCCGCTCTGCGACCGGCCGATCCCGCCCGGCGCCAAGGCGAGCCGGCATCACCTCACCCCGAAGCTGAAGGGCGGCGCGCGGGGCGAGATCGTGCGCCTGCACCAGATCTGCCACAGCGCCATCCACGCCCGCTTCTCCGAGGCCGAGCTCGCCCGCCGGCTTGCCGATGTCGGCAGCCTGCGGGCGGACCCGGAGATGGCGAGCTTCCTGGACTGGGTGCGCGGCAAGCCGCCGGATTTCCATGCGCCGACGCGGATGACGAAGGGGAGGCGGGGCGCGAGACGGGATCGGTGACCCAAGCACCTGTCCCCGCCGGGCGGGGAGAGGGCTCCGGCTGCGGAACGAGGGTGAGCGGGTATGTCCGCGTGGCTCTCCGTCCGGCGACGCCCCCTCACCTTCGCCGCCGCTCGCCTCAGCCCCCGGCAAGGGGGGCTTCGGCCCTCTCCCCGCATGCGGGGAGAGGTGACCCGCTCACTCCTCCATCGCGATGAGCGCCGCGTTGCCGCCGGCGGCCGCGGTGTTGATCGTGACCGTCTGCTCGGTGGCGAAGCGCAGGAGATAATGCGGGCCGCCGGCCTTCGGCCCGGTGCCGGACAGCCCGTGGCCGCCGAAGGGCTGCACGCCCACGACCGCGCCGATCATGTTGCGGTTGACGTAGACGTTGCCCACCGAGAGGCGGCGCACCACGGTCTCGACCGTGGCGTCGATGCGGGAATGGACGCCGAGCGTCAGGCCGAACCCTGAGCCCTCGATGGTCTCCAGCACCCGCTCCAGGTCCCCGGCGCGATAGCGCGCCACGTGCAGGATCGGGCCGAACACCTCCTCGGCCAGCGCCTCGGGGCGATCGAGCTCGAAGACGTGGGGCGCCACGTAGAGGTCCCCCGGCACCTCGTCCGCGAGATGGACGCGCTTGGCGTCGCGGCGCATGCGGGCGACATGGGCGTCGAGGCGCTCCTTGGCCTCCCCGTCGATCACGGGGCCGATCGCGGTGCTCACCTCGCGCGGATCGCCCACCTTCAGCTCGCGCGCGGCGCCCACGATCATTTCGATCATGCGATCGGCCACGTCCTCCTGGACCAGCAGCAGGCGCAGCGCCGAGCAGCGCTGGCCGGCCGAGCGGAAGGCGGAGGTCGCGACGTCGTCGGCGACCTGCTCGGGCAGGGCCGTGGCGTCCACGATCATGGCGTTGATGCCGCCGGTCTCGGCGATGAGGGGCACGATGGCCGCGTCCTTGGCGGCGAGCGTCCGATTGATCAGGCGCGCCACCTCCGTGGAGCCCGTGAAGACCACGCCCGCCACGTCCCGATGCTCGACGAGGCGCGCGCCGACCCGACCGTCGCCGGGCACGAGGTGGAGGGCCGAGGCCGGCACGCCCGCATCGTGCAGGAGCCGCACGGCCTCGGCCGCGACCAGCGGCGTCTGCTCGGCGGGCTTGGCCACGACCGCGTTGCCGGACACGAGCGCCGCCGCGACCTGGCCCATGAAGATCGCGAGCGGAAAATTCCAGGGCGAGATCGCGACGAAGACGCCGCGCCCGCGCAAGGACAGCCGGTTCGCCTCGCCGGTCGGGCCGGGCATGACCTCGGGGGCGGCGAAGAGCCGGCGGCCGTGCAGCGCGTAGTAGCGGCAGAAGTCCACCGCCTCGCGCAGCTCCGAGAGCGCGTCGTCGAGGGTCTTGCCGGCCTCCGCCTGGAGCAGGTGGAGGAAGCGCCCCCGGCGCGCCTCCATGAGATCGCCCGCGCGCTCCAGGATGGCGGCGCGGCGCTCGGCCGGCACCGCGTCCCAGGCCGGAAAGCCCCGGCGGGCCGCCGCCATGGCGGCATCGGCCGTCTCGGGAGCGGCTTCGCTCACGCGGCCCACCACCGTGCGCCCGTCCACGGGGCTCGCCACGTCGCGCGCGGCGCCCGGCAGCGCCCGGCCGTCCACGAGGGGCGCGGCGAGCGCGGGCGCCCCGGCCCCGGCGATCTCGGCCAGCAGCGCGTCGAGGGCCGGGCGGTGGCCGAGCTCCACGCCCCGGGAATTGCGCCGTTCCGGCCCGAACAGGTCGCGGGGCAGGGGCAGGCGGGAATGGCGGGCGCGCTCGGGGGCGCCCACGACCTCGGCGGGGCGCTTGAGCAGGGCCTCGACCGGCACGTTCGGGTCCGCCGCCACGGAGACGAAGGAGGAATTGGCGCCGTTCTCGAGAAGGCGGCGCACCAGATAGGCCAGCAGGTCGCGGTGCCCGCCGACGGGAGCGTAGGTGCGGCAGGCGGCGCCCGCGCGATCGGCCACGAGATGGCCGTAGAGCGCCTCGCCCATGCCGTGCAGGCGCTGGAACTCGTAGTCCTCGACTCCGCCCGCCCGCTCGATGATCGAGGCGACGGTGAGCGCGTTGTGGGTGGCGAACTGGGGATAGATCACGGGGCGGAGCGCGAGCATCCGCTCGGCGCAGGCCATGTAGGACAGGTCCGTCATCGCCTTGCGGGTGAAGACCGGGTAGTCGTCGAGGCCCCGCTCCTGGGCGCGCTTCACCTCCGTGTCCCAATAGGCGCCCTTGACGAGGCGTACCATCATGCGCCGTCCATGGGCGTTGGCCAGATCCGCGATCCAGTCGATCACGGCGAGCGAGCGCTTCTGGTAGGACTGGATCGCGAGGCCGAAACCGTCCCAGCCGGCGAGGCTCGGGTCCGCCACCACGGCGCCGATCACGTCGAGGGACAGCTCCAGGCGGTCGGCCTCCTCGGCGTCGACCGTGAAGTTGAGGTCGTAGGCCTTCGCCTGGGCGGCGAGCGCCACCACCCGGGGGGTGAGCTCGGCCAGCACCCGCTCCCGGTTCAAGGCTTCGTAGCGGGGATGGAGCGCCGAGAGCTTGACCGAGATGCCGGGGCGGTTGGGCAGGGGCTCGTTGCCGGCGGCGCGGCCGATGGCGTCGATGGCGTCGGCGTAGGACCTGAAATAGCGCTCCGCGTCCTCCGCCGTGCGGGCGCCCTCGCCCAGCATGTCGAAGGAATAGCGGTAGAGGCGGCCCTCCCCCGACGCCGCGCGCCTCAACGCCTCCCCGATCGTCTGCCCCAGGACGAAATGGCTGCCCATCACCCTCATGGCCTGGCGGGTCGCGGCGCGCACGGCCGGCAGCCCCAGGCGCTTGGCCACCTGGCGCAGGATGCCCTCCGGGGTCTCGCCGGGCTGGATGACTCGCGCGGTGAGCCCCAGCGCCCAGGCCGAGGCATTGACCAGGAAGGCCTCGGAGCGGGATTCGTGGTGGGCGAAGTCGCCCTGGCCGAGCTTGTCCTCGATCAGCCGGTCGGCGGTGGCGCCGTCCGGCACGCGCAGCAGCGCCTCGGCCAGCACCATGAGGGCCAGGCCCTCCTTGGTGGACAGCGAATATTCCCGCAGCATCTCCTCGACGCCGCCCAGGCCGCCGCGTTCGGCCCGGATGGCGCCGATCAGCTCGCGGGCGGTGGCGTCGATGCGGGCTTCGCGCTCGGGCGAGAGGCGGGCGTCGCGCATCAGGCGCCGGGCGACCGCGACGTCGTCCTCGGCGTAGGGGGCGGAGAAGGCGGGCATGGTGCACCTCGGAGCGGGGATGATCCAGGATAGGAGGGATCGCTCCGTTTTTCGATTGGGATTATCGCTGAAACCGGCTTAATATCGACGGGCAATCAAGGTTCCTGGCGTGGACATGACGGATCTCGACGCGATCGACCGCCGCATCCTCGCCCTGCTCCAGGAGGACGGTCGCCTGCCGGCCGTGGAGATCGCGGAGCGGGTGGGGCTGTCGCCTACCAGCACGGGCGAGCGCCTACGCCGCCTGCAGAAGGAGGGGGTGATCGCGGGCTTTCGCGCCCGCCTCGACCCGCGCCGCCTGGGCCTCGAGCTCCTCGTCTTCGTCGAGGTCTCCCTCGACAAGACCACGCCGGACGTGTTCGAGCGCTTCGCGGCCGCCGTGCGCCGCGCCCCCGAGGTGCTGGAGTGCCACATGGTGGCGGGGGGCTTCGACTATCTCGTCAAGACCCGCGTGGCCGACATGGCGGCGTACCGGCGCTTCCTCGGCGAGGTGCTGCTCGCCCTGCCGGGCGTGCGCGAGACCCGCACCTATGCGGTGATGGAAGAGGTGAAGAGCGACGGGCCGCTGCCGGTGTGAGGGGCCTGCGGCGGCCCGCCGATCTCAGGGCCGGTGGTCCGAGAGGGGCTCGCCGCCCTCTTCCTCCTCCAGGAGCGTGGCGGCGTCGCCGTTGGCCGACAGGCGCACCCGGTCGCCCTCGACGGCGGCCACCAGCGCGCCCGCGATGTAGTGGTGGTGGTCGTGATGCGAGCCGCTGTCCCGCTTGGTCAGCTTGATGCGGTTGCCTTCGACCCCGTCGACCGTGCCGACATGAACCCCGTCGGCGCCGACAACCTCCATGTGCTCCTTGACCGCGCTGAGATCCGCCATGGACTTCCTCCCTCATGGTGCGTTGGCTTGCGGCGGGGCTTCACGCGGGCTGGCCGCCGCCACCCGTGGCGCCGAAGATCTGGCCCGTCGAGTAGCTCAGCGCCGGATCGGCGGCCGCGACGTAGAGGCCGGCGATCTCCGCGGGCTGGCCGCTGTCCCCGCCGGTGATGAGCGCGCGCTTAGCCAACAGGCGGCCCGTGCCCCTGTAGCTCGTCTCGCCATGGTCCGGGCGCGGGTTCATCTGCGAGGCGAGGCCCGGCCAGGGCTGCCGCTGGACCGGGAAGGGCGGCTTGGGATACTCGGC
>DASPJU010000125.1:0-9434 GCA_035628475.1 Salinarimonas sp.
GCCGGCAGCTCGTCGACGCGCGGGTCCGGGTCGGCGGCAGGAGGCGGGCTCGCCTCCGCGACGGCGGCCGCGGGCTCCTCCGCGCCCTCGTCGTCGAAGCGGGCGCCCAGGGCGCGGGCGATCTCGCGGAAGGCCGACCGCTCGGATGCCGAGAGGCGCAGCATGGCATCCGACGCCGCGCTCGGGGCGGAGGCCCGGGCGGGCGTCGCCGGCATCGGCGCTTCGGCGATCTCCTGGGCCGCCGCTCGATCGGCGTCCTGGGTCGGCTCCTGGGCGGCGTCCTGGCCCACCTCGCGGTCCACCTCTTGGACCACCGTCTCGACCGGCTCCCGCGCGGCCTCGCCGATCTCCGCCTCGGCCGGCGCTTGCGCCATCTCGGGGTCCGGCTCGGCAAGGGCCTCCCCGGCCGGGGGCTCGGGCGGCCCTTCGCCGGTCGGCTCGGCCGGCACGCTCGACGCCGGCTCCACGCCCTCGGGCAGCTCGGGCTCGGACGCTTCCGTCTGGCCGGGCAGCGGGCCGGACATGGCAAGCGCCGCCGCCCAGACCGGGGCGAAGGTCGCGCCCGGCCGAGCCGCGAGATCCGCGAAGCCGCCCTGGAGCGCGGGGGCGTGCCCCGGCTCGGCGGCTTCATGACCGCCATCCGCGCGGTCCGTCGCGGCATCGGCCTCCGCCTGCACCGCCGCGCCATCCTCGCGGGCGGGCGTCGGATCGGCGGCGGTCTCGACGACCGGCTCAGGCTCGTCGAGCGTCGCGGCGTCGACGGGTTCGACCGCCACGGCCCCATCGCCCCTCTCCGCCTCGGCGGGCGGCTCGGCCTCGACCGACGCGCGATCGCTCGCGGGGTCCGGGAGGGCCTCGGGAGAGGAGGTCGGGACGGCGCGCGCCGCCTGGGCGCCGGACATGCCGGCGGGCGATTCGGCGACCGCCGCCCCGCCATCCGTCACGGGCTCGACCGACGCGGGGGTCCCGTCGGCGGCCTCGCCCTGCAACGGCTGCCCGAGGAAAGCGGCCGCAGGCTCGCGGTCCGCGTCCTCCGCCATGGGTGGAGAGGCTCCGGGGCCGCCCCCCTCGACATCGGCGGAACCGGTGTTCTCGCCGACCTCATGGGCCAGCTCGGCCGGAGCGCTCGCGAGCGGGTCCTCGCGGTCTTGCGCGGGCGCATCGGCGATGGTCGCGCGGGCGGCGGGCGCGGGCGGACGGGGGCGCTCCACGAGGCCGGCGGTGCGGACGAGGCCGAAGCCGCGAAAGCCCTGAAGCGTCCGGCCGCGGTCGCGCAGGGGGATGCCTGCGAGCTCGACGGGAACGGCATGGTCGGTGCCGTCGATCCGCCACAGCACGGTGCGGCTGCTCCAGGTCTCGCCCCGGGCGAAGTGCTCGGCGACGATGCCCGTCGGATCCTCGACGCGGTCGGCGAGCTCGCCCCACAGCCGGCCGACGATGTCGGCGCCCACGGGACCCACGATCTCGGCCAGCGCCGCGGTGACGGCCAGGAAGCGACCCTGCGGGTCCGCCTGCCAGAGAAAGCGCACCGTGCCGCGCTCGCGCAGCCCGGCGAGCGGATCGGCGGGCGCCTCGTCGCCGGGTGCCGGGCCGATGGGCTCCGGCGCGGGATCGGGCGCCTCCAGGCCGAGATCGGGCACCGCCTCCACGGGCAGCGCGTCCGGATCCGCGGGGGCGGCCGGCGCCGTCCCGGGCGGGGTCTCGTCCCGCCAGGAGGCGGCGTTCCCGTCGGAATCCTCCGGCGCGGCCGGCGGCTCGTCGGCGGGCGGGGGCGCGGCGGGGAGCGCGGGGGCGGGGCCCGGCCGCCGCGAGAGGCGCGGGACCGCGCCCACGAACACGGTGAGCAGCGGCTCCTCCCCCGTGGGCAGCGCCACCCGGCGGCAGGCGAGCGTCGCCGGCGGCGCGAGCCCGCCCGGCTCGAAGCGCAGCCGCTCCAGGCGGGCGCCGGCCCGGGGCGCCGCGCCGTCGCCCAGCGCCCGCAGCCGGGCGGCGGCGGGGCTCCGCGCCTCCAGGGCTCCCGCCTCGTCGAGCCTCAACGCCTCGGCGAAGGGGCGCGCGGCGTCGGACGCCCAGATCGGCCGCTCCCCCAGCCACAGGATCGCGGCCGCTCCCGGACGCAGCAGGTCCGCGACGGCCGGGTCCCCCGCCCATCCCTCGACCACGCGTTCGATATCCTCGTGCGACAGCACCATCGTTCCTGCTCGCGCTCGTGCGGCACCATGCTTAATCGCAAATTAATCCAACCCGAACGGCGGCGCACGCAGCCATCGCGGTTGAGCGGCGTTGACTTTCCGTCAACCTTAACGCCGAAGCGGGGCTAGTTGATTTTGCACCGCACAATATGATATTGCGATGCACAAAGATGGATGCCGCAACAGGAGGAAACCATGAACGGCGACGGCAAGCAGGGCTACGAGATCCCCACCGAGATGCGCGACTTCGCGGAGAAGAGCGTCGAGCAGGCCCGCAAGGCCATGGACGGCTTCATCGGCGCGGCGCAGCGCGCCATGGACACGGTCCAGGGCTCGACCAACACGATGCACTCGAGCGCCGCCGATCTGGGCCGGCGCTCCTTCGCGCTCGCCGAGCAGAACCTGAATGCGGCCTTCGAGCACGCGCAGCGCCTCGTGCGCGCCAAGGACCCAGCCGAGGCCATGCGCCTCCAGGCGGAGTTCGTGCAGAGCCAGTTCCAGGCCATGCAGGCGCAGATGCGCGAGTTCGGCGGCGCCATGCAGCAGGCGGCCGGCCAGGCGAACCGCGCGGCGAGCGACGCCGCCCAGGCGGCAGCGCCCCGCGCCCCCAAGAAGGGCTGACCCGTCCGCCCGGGGACCGGGTCCGCCGGGCGGCTTGATCGATGGAGACAGGGATGAAGGACGTGAAGGTGAAACCCGCGCGAGCGCGGGGCCGCCGGCCGGCGGCCGTGGCATCGACCGCGAAGGCGAAGGTGGAGGTGATCACCGCCGCTCCGTCCGACGCTCCCGCTCCGGAGGCATCCGTCGCCAAGGCTCCGGTCAAGGCTCCGGCCGCCAAGGCCGCCGCGCCGAAGGCTCCCGAGGTCGTCGCCCGGCGCCCCGAGCCCGAGCCGGCGATCGTCGCGGCTCCCGCGCCCGTCGAGGCGCCGGTCCCGACCCTCGTCGAGACCGTGGTGGAGCCCCTCGCGGCGCTCGACATCGCCCCGGCCCCGTCGCCCGAAATCCTGCTCAAGCCCGTCTCGACCGTCCTCGTGGCGGGCGCGGGGGGCGCGCGCACGGCCTATGCCAAGGCGCAGGAGACCGGCGAGACCCTGCGGGGCGCGCTGACCGAGAGCGCCGCCGCGGCCACCAGGGGCCTCGTCGAGCTCAACGGTCAGATGCTGGATCTCGTGCGCGCCCAGAGCGACGCGACGCTGGCGATGCTGCGCTCGACGATGGCGGCGCCCTCGGTCTCCGAGGCCGTCCGCGCGCAGGCGAGCGGCGCGCGCCAGGTCTACGAGACCTCCGCGGCGCATTGGCGGGCGATCGCCGAGACCGCCGGCCGCACCGCCGAGGCCGCGATGAAGCCGATGCAGGCGGCCCTGACGCCTCGCGCCTGACGCGCCAGCCCATCGCCGTCGCACCAAGGCCGCCTCCGGGCGGCCTTGTCGTTGCTGGAGCCGGACCGCGCCCGGTCGCGATTTCGCAACGCGGTTTGCAAGATCGGCTCGTCTTTGCAATTTGTTTAGCGGAATCCCGTGATCATCCGATCGTCGTGAAGTCGAGCCGTCGACCTGCCGCAAGGTCCGGCTCCAGCGAGGTCGAGCAAGACCATGAGCGCTCCGGGCATACAACCAAAAAGTGCTCTCGCTCAACACTTCGGCCTCCAGGCGAAACTGACCCTGGCCGTCGCGGTGATGACCGCCCTCGGGGTGGGTCTCGGGACGGTGCAGCTCGTCTCGTCGACCCGGGCGGACCGCGCCTTCGGCGCCGTCACGGAACGCTTCGACGCCGTCGAGCGACTCCAGGCCACCCTCGACGCGGCGCGGGTGCAGCAGGCCGCCGCCGCGGCCTATGTCTCCACGGCGGACGACGGCGCGCGCACCGCCTTCCGGGCCGCGGCCGAGCGCTCGGCGGGCCTGTTCGAGGGGGGCGCGATCGGGGCGGCCTACTGCACGTGGCAGGCCGAGATCGAGAAGGACCTGCGCATCATGTCCGGGCGCGGCGAGACCGCCGCCGCCTTCGACACGCTCGTCGCCGCCATCGAGGGCACCCGGCGCGCGGAGCGTTCGCGGCTGGAATCCGAGATCGCGGCCCAGACCTCGCTCAACGCGGCCATGCGCTGGGTCGCGGGCGGCTCCATCCTTCTCTTCCTGCTCGGCGCCGGCGGGTGCTCGCTGTTCTTCCGCGCCACGGTCGTCCAACCCCTGCGGCGGCTGCGCGGGGTCATGATGGCGCTTGCCGGGGGCGAGCGGCGGGTCGAGGTCGCGAGCGTCGAGCGCGGCGACGAGGTCGGCGAGATGGCGCGCTCCGTCGAGGTGTTCCGCGCCTCCCTCATCGAGCGCGACGAGCTCACCGCCCGCGCCGCCGCCGAGACCGAGGGACGGCTTGCCCGCCAGCGGGCCCTGGAGGAGGCGATCCAGGCCTTCGAGGACGACGTGCGCCGCGGCCTCGGCCAGGTGGCGGACCGCTCCGCCGCCATGCAGCGGGTCGCGGGGGTGCTCACCGCGGTGGCGGGCCGCGCCGAGGAGCAGGCGCAGGGCGCCGTCTCCTCCACGCGGGCCACCGCGACCAGCATCTCCACGGTCGCCTCGGCGGCCGAGGAGCTCGAGGCGTCGGTGCGCGAGATCCTGGGCCGCACCGACGAGGCGGCGGGCTCCGTATCGGCGGCGGTCTCGCTCGCCGAGAGCGCCGGCTCGACCATCGACGCCCTCTACGGCGCGACCGAGCGCATCGGCAGCGTGATCAAGCTCATCGAGGCGGTGGCCTCGCAGACGAGCCTGCTGGCGCTCAACGCCACCATCGAGGCGTCGCGCGCGGGCGAGGCGGGCCGGGGCTTCGCGGTCGTGGCCGCGGAGGTCAAGACGCTCGCCAGCCAGACCGCCCAGGCCACCGACGAGATCTCCGGCCACGTCGCCGAGATCCGGCAGACGACGGGCCACACGATCGAGACCATCCAGGCCATGGCCCAGCGCATGTCCTCGATCCACGAGCTCACCACCTGCATCGCGTCGGCGGTGCAGCAGCAATCGGCCGCCACGCAGGAGATCGCCCGCAGCGCCATCCAGGCCTCCGACTCGACGGGCACGCTCGCCCGGAGCACGGCGGGCGTCGCGGAGGTCGTGCGCGAGACCACGGGCTCCGCCGACGAGGTGCTGGCGACCTCCCGTGACCTGGGTACCCAGGCGAGCCGCCTCGGCGAGGCCGTCGAGACCTTCCTGCGGCGCGTGGCGGCGGCCTGACGCCCCCGGTTCAGGCGCCGCCCGCGGCCATGCGCTGGAGCACGATGGCGATCGCGGTCAGCACGAAGCCCGTCCACCACAGGGGCGAGCGGATCGCAGCGCCCGCCGCCTGCGGGGGCCCGCCGCGCAGGCGGCGGACCACCGGCGCCAGGAAGCAGGCGAGGCCCGCCCCCGCGAGGGCGAAGGCGAGCCAGGTGAGGTGCTGGGGCTGCATGGGGCGGGTCCGGCGGGGCGCGAGGCCCTGCCTTGACCACACCGTGCGCCGGCGCACAAGCGGGGAGCGCCCACGGGCGTAAAGGCGGCGGCTCGATCGACATCGGTCCGGAGGCCGACCATGCGCCGCTACGACATCTGGTTCCTCGTGCTCGCCGCCGCCTGCCTCATCGTGGGGGTCGGGATGGGCATCGCCATGGGGATCGCCCACGATTTCCAGCTCTCGCCGGTCCACGCCCATCTCAACCTGCTCGGCTGGACCTCTCTCGCCCTGTTCGGCCTCGCCTACCGGGCCTATCCGGAGCTCGCCCGCTCGCGGCTCGCGGGGGCGCATTTCGCGACCGCGGCGCTGGGCGCCCTGGCCCTGCCGGCGGGCATCGCCCTGTCGATCCTCGCCGGGCAGCCGGGGCTCGCCATCGCGGCCTCCTTCGTCTGGCTCGCCGCCGCGCTCCTCTTCCTCGCCAGCCTCGTCGGGATCGCGCTGGCGGGCAAGCCCGCGGGCCTCGCCGAGCCGCGCGTCGCGGGGGCCTGAGGCGGGCTCCTTCCCGCACCGCCCTCCCCTCCCCATCTTCCGGGGCGCGCATCGCCCGTCCCGGAGCCCCGCCATGAGCCACGCCGACCCGCAAGCCGTCATCGCCTTCTGGCGGGAGGCCGGCCCCGACCGCTGGTTCTCCAGGGACGAGGCCTTCGACGCGGCGATCCGCGACCGCTTCGGCGAGACCTACGAGGCGGCGGCGCGGGGCGACCTCAACGAGTGGGAGCTCAGCCCTGAGGGCGCGCTCGCCCTCGTGCTCGTCCTCGACCAGTTCCCTCGCAACCTGTTCCGGGGCACCCGCCGGGTCTACGCGACCGACGACACGGCGCTGATGGCGGCCGAGCGAGCGATCGAGCGCGGCCACGACCGGGCGGTGGAGCCGGCCCTGCGGCGCTTCTTCTACCTGCCCTTCATGCACGCCGAGGACCCGGCCATGCAGGAGCGCTCGGTCGCCCTCAACGAGGGCCTGGGCGATCCGGAGGTGGCCAAGTGGGCGCGCCACCATCGCGACATCGTGGCCCGCTTCGGCCGCTTCCCGCACCGCAACGAGGTGCTCGGCCGCGAGACCACGCCCGAGGAGGCGACGTTCCTGAAGGAGGACGGGTTTCGGGGGTGATGAGGGCTGCGTCCTGCGGATAGGGAACCGCCACGCTGTCATCCCCGGCCGGAGCCGACCGCAGGTCGGTGGAGGGGAAGGGGATCCAGCGATACGATGTGGCGCCGCAGGCGCCCTCTATGGCCGTCTAGGCCCCTTCGCAGAGCGTAGAGCGTCGCGTCGCGACATCGTCTCTTGCGCTGGATCCCCTTCCCCTGCGGCGGACAAGCCGCCTCCGGCCGGGGATGACAGCGTTGTGCGTCATCGAGACCCCTCTCCCCGCCTGCGGGGAGAGGGGAAAGCGCCCTACGCCACCGTGCGCTCGTCGACGTGGCGCCCGTCGAGCGCCGCGCCGGCGGCGGGGATCGTCCCGTCCGCGTCCCGCCGCAGGTCCGGCGGCACCGCCTCGGCGCCCAGCGCCGCGACCGCCTCGTCGAGACTCATGGGGCGCTGGTCGGGGCTTCCCAGGCGGCGCATGTTCACCGTGCGCTCGGCGGCCTCGCGCTTGCCCAGCACGAGGATCACCGGCACCTTGGCGGTGGAGTGCTCGCGGACCTTGTAGGTGATCTTCTCGTTGCGCAGATCCGCCTCGACCCGCAGGCCCGCGCGTCGCAGGGCCGACACCACCTCGCCGGCATAGGCGTCGGCCTCCTGCGTGATGGTGGCTACCACGACCTGGACCGGCGCGAGCCAGAGCGGGAAGTGGCCCGCATGGCTCTCGATGAGAATCCCCAGGAAACGCTCCAGCGAGCCGCAGATGGCCCGGTGGACCATGACGGGCTGGCGCTTCTCGCCGTCCGGCGCGATGTAGAAGGCGCCGAAGCGTTCGGGCAGGTTGAAGTCCACCTGCGTGGTCCCGCACTGCCAGTCGCGGCCGATCGCGTCCTTCAGCGTGTACTCGAACTTGGGCCCGTAGAACGTGCCCTCGCCCTCGTTGACGCCTGTCTTGATGCGCCCGCCCGATTCCTTGGCCATGCGATCGAGCACCCGGCGCAGGATGTCCTCGGCGTGGTCCCACATCCGATCGGTGCCGACCCGCTTCTCGGGGCGGGTCGCGAGCTTCACCACGACCTCCTCGAAGCCGAAATCGCGGTAGACCGACATCATCAGCTCGTTGATCTCCAGGCACTCGGCCTCGAGCTGGTCCTCGGTGCAGAAGATGTGGGCGTCGTCCTGGGTGAAGGCGCGCACCCGCATCAGCCCGTGGAGCGCCCCCGAGGCCTCGTAGCGGTGCACGGCGCCGAACTCGGCCAAGCGGATCGGCAGGTCGCGGTAGGACTTCAGGCCGTGCTTGAAGATCTGCACGTGGCCGGGGCAGTTCATGGGCTTCAGCGCGAAGATGCGCTGGTCCGCCTCCGGGTCGTTGGGGCGCAGGAAGGCGCCCGCCGACTTCACGGCGAACATGTTGTCGGCGTACCAGCCCCAGTGCCCGGAGGTCTCCCACAGGGACTTGTCGAGCACCTGCGGCGCGTTCACCTCGTCGTAGCTCCCCTGGAGCCGCCGGCGCATATAGGCCAGCAATTGCTGGAACATGGTCCAGCCCTTCGGGTGCCAGAAGACGGTGCCCGGCCCCTCCTCCTGGAAGTGGAACAGGTCCATCTCGCGCCCGATGCGGCGGTGGTCGCGCCGCTCCGCCTCCTCGAGCTGCCTCAGATAGGCGTCGAGGTCCTCCTGGGTCGCCCAGGCGGTGCCGTAGATGCGGGTGAGCATCGGCTTCGTGGAATCGCCGCGCCAATAGGCGCCCGCCACCTTCATGAGCTTGAAGGCGGTGCCGACCTTGCCCGTCGAGGTCATGTGCGGGCCGCGGCACAGGTCGAACCAGTCGCCCTGCCGGTAGATCTTGAGGCTCTCGCCCGCGGGGATCGCGTCCACGAGCTCGACCTTGAAGGCCTCGCCCCGCTCCGCGAAGACCCGGCGCGCCTCGTCGCGGCTCCAGACCTCCTTCGTGAAGGGCTTGTCCCGGGCGATGATCTCGCGCATGCGCGCCTCGATCGCCGAAAAGTCCTCCGGCGAGAACGGCTCGGGGCGGGCGAAATCGTAATAGAACCCGTTCTCGATCACGGGCCCGATCGTCACCTGCGTGCCCGGGAAGAGGTCCTGCACGGCCTCCGCCAGCACGTGGGCGCAGTCGTGCCGGATGAGCTCGAGCGCCCTGGCGTCGTCGCGGGAGACGAACTCGATGCGGGCGTCGCGCTCGATCGGATCGTCGAGGTCGGCGACGGTGCCGTCGAGGGCCATGGCGACCGTGCGCTTGGCGAGGCTCTTGGCGATGCCCTCGGCCACGGCGCGGCCGGTGATCCCGGGGGCGAACTCGCGGCGGGCGCCGTCGGGGAAGGTGAGCGTGATCATGGCTCTCTCCTGGCTCACTCCTGCGCACGGGAGCAGGTAAGCGGGTGGCGGGCCGCCCGATGTAGCGGCGTGGCGGAAGCAGGGCAAGACGGCTCGCCTCTCCCCTGGTGAGAGAGGTCGGCGCGGAGCGCCGGGCGAGGGGGGGACCACGACGCCGAGCGCTGGCGCCGCCACCCTCCCCCGCCCGTCGACCTCCCCCATCGAGGAGGGGTTGCTCGGCCGCGCCGAGCGATGGCGTCGTGCTTGAATGCCGGGTGAGCGGGGGACCACGACGCCGAGCGCCCCTCAACCCCGCCTTAACCGCGTCCCGTCACAAACGCTCAAGGTTA
>DASPJU010000126.1:0-12788 GCA_035628475.1 Salinarimonas sp.
CCCGTCCCGGAACTTGCCCATGAGGGTCTCGGCCGCGTGCGCCAGCGCCTCGAGGCGGGGCAGGCCGAGGAAGCCGCAGGTGCCCTTAATGGTGTGCACCAGGCGGAAGATATTCCTCAGGATGGTCTCGTTGTTCGGATCCTGCTCGAACCGGACCAGCTCTACGTCGACCACGTCGAGGTGCTCGGCGGTCTCGGTCAAAAACTCCCGCAACAAATCGTCCATGACGACCACTCTACTGAGGCACGCGGTTACTCGCGTCCCGGAGTGTGGCGGCAAGGGGTTTATGTTCCGTTTCAGGGGATCGGCTTTTCCCGCCAGCTTTCGCCCCCGCCGTTAACCGCCCGCTAACCATGCACCCGGCAAATCTTGCCGGGCAGGGTGGGTTCGCGGGAGGCGGGATTGAGCGAGGCGGCTGGAGCCGTGCGGTTGGGCGCGGGGTTTGGCCGCCTGCGCCTCGCGGAGCTTGCCCGCCGCAAGGACCTGTTCCTCGCCATCGGCGTCATGGGCATCCTCGTGGTGCTCGTCTTCCCGCTGCCGGCGATCCTCCTCGACCTCCTGCTCGCGGTCTCGATCATCCTCTCGGTGCTGATCCTGATGACGGCGCTCTTCATCGAGGAGCCGCTGGAGTTCTCGTCCTTCCCGACCGTGCTGCTCATCGCCACCATGCTGCGGCTGGCGCTGAACCTCGCCTCGACGCGGCTCATCCTGTCCCAGGGCCATACGGGCCCCGCCTCCGCGGGCCACGTCATCGAGGCCTTCGGCAGCTTCGTGATGGGGGGCAACTTCGTCATCGGGGTGATCGTCTTCGCGATCCTGGTGCTCGTGAACTTCGTCGTCATCACCAAGGGCTCGGGGCGCATCGCGGAGGTGGCGGCGCGCTTCACCCTCGACGCCATGCCCGGCAAGCAGATGGCCATCGACGCCGACCTCTCGGCGGGGCTCATCGACGACAAGGAGGCGCGCCGGCGCCGCACCGCCCTGGAGGACGAGGCCTCGTTCTTCGGCGCCATGGACGGCGCCTCCAAGTTCGTGCGCGGCGACGCCATCGCGGGCCTCCTGATCACCTTCATCAACGTGATCGGCGGCATCATCATCGGCGTGGCCCAGATGGGCCTGTCCTTCGGCGACGCGGCCCGCACCTACACGCTCCTCACGGTCGGCGACGGCCTCGTCTCGCAGATCCCCGCCCTCATCGTGTCGACCGCCGCGGGCCTCCTCGTCTCCAAGGCGGGCGTGCGCGGGGCCGCCGACAAGGCCCTGACCAAGCAGCTCTCGCACTATCCCAAGGCCTTGGGGATGTCGGCGGCCGTGATGGCGCTCATCGCGATCCTGCCCGGCATCCCCTTCCTGCCCTTCATGGGGCTCGCGGCGGGCGCGGGCTATCTGGCCTATGTCGGGGGACGTGCCGCCAAGGACGCGCCGGCGGACGGAGCGGCGGGCGCCGCCGAGGGGGGGCAGGCCGCCGCCGCCAAGGAGGAGCCCATCGCGGACGTCCTCAAGATCGACGACCTCAAGGTGGAGATCGGCTACGCGCTCCTGCCCCTCGTCAACGCCGCCGACGAGCGCCTCACCGAGCAGATCAAGGCCCTGCGCCGCCAGCTGGCCGCCGAGATGGGCTTCGTGATGCCCTCCGTGCGCATCCTCGACAACGTCCAGCTCGACGCCAACGCCTACGTGGTGCGGGTCAAGGAGATCGAGGCGGGGTCGGGCTCCGTCTTCCCCGGCCTGTTCATGGCCATGGACCCCATGGGCGGCCAGGTGCAGCTCCCCGGCCAGCACATGCTGGAGCCCACCTTCGGCCTGCCCGCGACCTGGATCGACGGGGCGCTGCGCGACGACGCGCAGATGCGCGGCTACACGGTGGTGGACGCCGCCACCGTGATCTCGACGCACCTGACCGAGATGATCAAGGGCCACATGCCCGAGCTGCTCTCGCACATCGAGGTGCAGAAGCTCCTGAAGGAGCTGCCCAAGGACCATGCCGATCTCGTCAAGGAGATCGTGCCCTCGCAGATCACCACGACGGGGGTCCAGCGGGTGCTGCAGATGCTGCTCGCCGAGCGGGTCTCGATCCGCGATCTCGGCACGATCCTGGAGGGGATCGCCGAGGTGGTGGGGGCCGTGAAGAACCCGCGCGACATCGTCGAGCACGTGCGCCAGCGCCTGGCGCGCCAGATCTGCGCCCAGCACGCCAACCTCAACGGGCAATTGCCCATCATCACCCTGTCGGCGGCCTGGGAGCAGTCCTTCCTCGAATCCATCGTCGGCCAGGGCGACGAGCGGCATCTGGCCATGCAGCCCTCGCGGCTCACCGAGTTCGTCCACGCGGTGCGCGACCGCTTCGAGGAGGCGGCGCGCATGGGAGAGATGCCGGTGCTCGTCACCTCGGTCCAGTCGCGCCCCTTCGTGCGCTCCATCATCGAGCGCTTCCGCCGCGAGACCTCGGTGATGAGCCAGGGCGAGATCCACCCGCGGGTGCGGCTCAAGACGGTGGGGAGCGTGTGACCTTGCCTCTCCCCGCGGGCGGGGGGAGGGCTTCGAACCCCTCGCCGGGGCTTGAAGCGAGCGCGGCAGCGCGAGGGTGAGGGGGCTTGGAAGGTCGAGCTCCATCCCGAGCCGCCCCCCGCCCTCGCTCCCTTCGGTCGCTTGCGCCGCCGGCCGGTCCGCCGGCGTCGCCCTATCCCCGCCGGGCGGGGAGACGAGATCCGGGCTACCCCGGCCCACCCGTGGGCGGGGTCGGCGCGCCCGTGCCGACATTCTCCCGCAGGGCCTTGGCGAGGCGGTTGCGCTCGAAGGCCAGCACCACGACGAGGCCGAAGGCGAGGGGGATGAGGAGGTAGAAGAGGCGGAAGACGAGGAGCGCGGCGAGCACCTGCGCCTTGGGCGCGTCCGGCATGGCCGTGATGAAGACGAGCTCGAACACCCCTAAGCCCCCCGGCGCGTGCGAGACCAGGGCCGCCGAGAACGAGGCGAGAAAGACCGCGAGCACCACCCAATAGCCCGGGTTGCCGGTCTCGGGCAGGGCGAAATAGATGATCCCCGCCGCCCCCAGGAGCTCGAGGGGGGCGGCCACGAGCTGGCGCAGGGCGATGGGCGGCGCGGGATATTCGAGCTTGAACTTGCGGATCACGAGGGGCCGGAAGCCCAGGATCGAGCCGATCGTGTAGAGCGACACGAAGCCCAGCAGCCCCAGGCCGATGAGGCGGGCCGTGGTGGCGTTGGTGATGAAGGCGGGCAGGAGCCCGTCGAGGCGGGCCATGACCTCCGGCTCGAAGGTGAGCACCAGGCCGCCGAGCAGGATCGTGCCCAGGCCGAAGGTGAAGGAGCAGATCGCCACCAGCACCGCCACCTGCGCGGCCGAGAGGCCCTTCGAGGAATAGGCCCGGTAGCGCACCATGGCGCCCGAGAAGACCGAGGCGCCGATGTTGTGGGAGAGCGCGTAGGTGGTGAACGAGCAGAGCGAGATGAACACCCAGGAGATGTGGCGCACGCCCAGATGCAGCAGCGCGATGCGGTCGTACCAGGCGAGCGCCGCGTAGGCGATCAGCGTCGACAGGGCGGCCAGCGCGTATTGCAGCGGCGTGATCGCCTCCAGCGAGGCCACGATGTCGCGCGCCGAGATCGCCCGCAGCTCCTTGAACAGGAGCCAGAACGAGAACACGACGGCAAGGAGACCGATAACCGGCCACACATATTCGAGCTTGCTCTTCATGGGACCGGGCACTCGGGACGGCGACGCGGGACGAGATTCCTTGCCACAACGCGCGGCGGCCCGGAAGGCGAATGTCACAGGCCGCGATCGTCGAGCCAGTCGAGGAGCGCCCGGGCCGCGTCCTCGGCCGTGGGATCGAGCATGAGGAAGTGGCCCATCTCGGGAAAGAAGCGCAGGCGCGCCCCGTGATAGACGGCCGTGCGCATCGACGAGACCGCCAGGACCAGCCGGTCGCCGCCGCCGGCAAGCACCAGGGCCGGCACGCCGAGCATCGCCGCCGACGCCACGGGGCCGGGCCAGAGCGCCTCGGCGAGGGCGCGCGGCGATTCCGGCTGCATGCGGGCGGCGTAGCGGGCGGCCTGCTCCGGGAGCAGCCCCTCCGAGAACAGCATGCGCCAATGGGCGTCCGAGACCGGCGCGCGGGCCTGCCCGAGCGAGCCCATCAGGGCCTCGGCGAACGTCCCGGGCTCGGTGAACGCGAGCCGCGGGGCGATGAAGGCGAGGCCCTCGGGCGGGAGCGAGCCCACCAGCACGAGGCCGCGCAGGGCGGCGCGGCCCAGCGCCTGCTGCGCGATCAGCCCGCCCAGCGAATGGCCCACCACCACCGGCGGTGCGGGCAGCTCGGCGAGCACCCGGCGCAGGTCCGCGCCGTAATCGGCGAGCCCCGTCCCCTGCAGGGCGTCGTGCCCCTCGCTGCCCCCATGGCCGCGCAGGCTCACGGCCAGCACGTGCCGCCCCCGCCGGGCGAGGAACGGCATCAGGCGCTCGGCCCAGGTCCAGGCGCCCGCGAAGGCGCCGTGGACGAGCAGCAGCGGCGCGCCGGCGCCGCGGGGGCCCGCCTCCAGGATCTCCAGGGTCGGCACGCCGGCGCCGCGCAGGCGGCGAACGACGATCCCCGGGTCCATGGACGGCGCGCGCGGGGCGCCAGCCGTCTCCCGCGCGCTCACCGACTCCGCCCCGCGAGCCAGGCCCGCAGGGTCGCGATCTCCCGTTCCTGCTCGGCGATCACCGCCTCGGCGATCCGGCGGATCTCCGGGTCGCGGCCGTGCTGGAGCGCGATGCGGGCCATGTCGATGGCGCCCAGGTGGTGCGGGATCATGGCGCGGGCGAAGTCCTCGTCGGCCGCGCCCGTGAAGGCGACGCCCATGTCCTTGTGCATGCGCGCGTTCGCCGCCTCGAAGGCGCGCGCGACCTCGGCGGCGGGCGAGACGCCGTTCGGGCCCGCTCCCTGGCGGTCGCCGTCCCCGCCGGTCCGGCGGTCCCCGGCCGCGCCCGGGCTCGCGGGGCCGTGGCCCGCGTGCTGGGCGGCGGCGGGGGCTGCGAGGGCGAGGCAGAGGAGAAGGGCGGCGGGAACGCTCTTGCGCATCGGTCGGGCTCCTGATGGGGTGCGTCGCCCCGATAAAGCGCGAGCGGCCCGATCGATCCCATGATTCCCGACGGCTATACCGACCTCCCGCCCGGCAAGATCGCGGCGGTCGTGACCTATCTCGCGATGACCGCTCCGCCCCCGATCGAGCGCAGGCCGCTGGATCTCGTCCCCCTGCGCGGCGATCCCGCGCGCTACCGCGCCCTTTTCCGCCGGGTCGGGGAGCCGTGGCTGTGGTTCTCGCGGGCGGCCTGGAGCGACGCGGCGCTCCGGGCCGTGATCGACCACCCGGACGTGGAGGCGCTCGCGCTGCGGGAGGCCGGTCGGGACGTCGGCCTGCTGGAGCTCGACTTCCGCGAGGCGGGGACGGGCGAGATCGCCTATTTCGGGCTCGTTCCCGAGGCGGCGGGGCGCGGGCTCGGGCGGGCGCTCATGGCGGAGGCGATCGCGCGCGCCTTCGCCCGTCCCGTCGCCCGGCTCACGGTCCATACCTGCACCCTCGACGATCCCCGCGCGCTGCCCTTCTACCTGCGGGCGGGCTTCCGGGCGACGCGGCGCGCCGTCGAGGTCGCGGACGATCCCCGCCTCACGGGCGCGCTGTCCCGGGACGCGGCGCCGGGCTGCCCCGTGATCGGCTGATCTCACCCCCCCGGATCGGCGTCGCGCTCCTTGGCGACCGCGAGCGCGCGGGCATAGACGTCGCGCCGGGGCAGGCCGGTCTCGGCGGCCACGAGCGCCGCGGCGTCCTTGATCGAATGGGTGCCCAGCGCGGCGCGCAGCCGGTCGTCGAGACCCGTCTCCGCCACCTCGCGCCGGGCCGCCCCCGAGGCCTCGCCGATCAGGACCACGATCTCGCCCTTCGGGGGCCCCTCCGCCTCGAAGGTCGCGGCGAGCTCCTCCAGGGTGCCGCGCCGGACCGTCTCGTAGAGCTTGGTGAGCTCGCGGGCCACGACGGCCGGGCGGGGGCCGAGCACGGCCGCGGCGTCGGCGAGCATCTCGGGCAGGCGGTGGGGCGCCTCGAACAGCATGAGGGTGCCGGGAATGCCCGCGAGCGTCTCCAGCCGGGCCCGCCGCGCGGCGCTCCTGGGCGGCAGGAAGCCCTCGAAAAAGAAGCGGTCGGTGGGCAGCCCCGAGACCACGAGCGCCGTCATGGGCGCCGAGGGGCCGGGCACGGGGGTCACGGGCAGCCCCGCCGCGATGGCGGCCTGGACGAGCTTGTAGCCGGGATCCGACACCAGCGGCGTGCCCGCGTCCGAGACGATGGCGAGCGCCTGGCCCCCCCGCACCCGCTCGATCATCCGGTCGCGCACCTCCTCGCCCGAATGCTCGTGATAGGCCACGAGCGGCGTCGCGATGCCGTAATGGGCCAGCAGCGTCTTGGTGACCCGGGTGTCCTCGGCCAGCACCGCGTCCGCCGCGGCGAGCACGGACAGGGCCCGGAAGGTCACGTCCTTCAGGTTGCCGATGGGGGTCGCGACCACGTAGAGGCCGGGCGCCAGCGGCTCGGCCTCGGCCGCGAGGCCGAAGGCGGTGAAGACCCCGCCGGCGCGGCCGGCCGGGGCGTCGCGGCGGGTGCGGTTGTCGATTCGTCGTTGCATCGGGGCCACTGTCGCACGGGAAAACCGCCCTGACGACGGCAAGGCTTCATTCACCAAGTTGCTTTACTTGTCTTCGCCACAATCGCGCTCTTGGGTGCGCCCGCCTATCACCGCTTGGTCAAGGACTTAACCCTCATGGCGCGTCTCGACGCCCTCGGCCGCCGAGGCTTCCTCAAGGGCTCGCTCGCCGCGACGACGAGCCTGTCGCTCGCCGGCTGCGTCGGCTTCGGCGGCGGCGGGCGCGCCGGGCCCCCGGTCGCGGCGGTGCCCGCGCCGCCGCCGGAGGTGCCGCCGGCGCCCGCGGGAGGGCCAACCCTCGGCAACGGCCCCGTGCGGGTCGCGCTGCTCCTGCCGCTCACGGGGCCAGGCCAGGGCGCGACGGTGGCGGCCTCCATGCGCAACGCGGCCGAGCTGGCGCTCGCCGAGTTCCAGAACCCGGACCTGACCATCATCGTCAAGGACGACAAGGGCACCCCCGAGGGCGGGCGCGACGCCGCGAGCGAGGCCGTCGCCGAGGGCGCGGAGCTCATCATTGGGCCCCTCTTCGCGGGCTCCGTCGCGGCGGCGGGCGGGGTGGCGCGGGCCGCGGGGCGGCCCGTCATCGCCTTCTCGACCGACGCGTCGGTGGCGGCGCGCGGGGTCTATCTCATGGGCTTCCTGCCCGGTCCGGAGGTCGACCGGGTGCTGGAGCACGCGGCCGCGCAGGGGCGCCGCTCGGCGGCGGCGCTGATCCCCGAGACCACCTACGGCAACGTCGTCGAGGCCCAGTTCCGCGAGACCGCCGCCCGCAAGGGCCTGCGGGTCGCGGGCGTCGAGCGCTACGCGGCCGGCGGCGCGGCCGCGGCCGTGGCGCGCCTGGCTCCCGCCATCGGCGGCGCGGCGCCGCTGGCCGACCTGCTCTTCCTGCCCGAGACCGCCGACAACCTTCCCGCCGTGGCGAGCGCCCTGCAGGCCGGGGGCTTCAACCCGGCGAGGGTGAAGCCGATCGGCACCGCCGTCTGGAACGATCCCCGGGCCGCCCGCGTCCCGGCGCTCGCCGGGGGCTGGTACGCCGCGCCGGAGCAGGCGGGCTTCCAGGCCTTGGCGGCCCGGTACCGGGCCCGCTACGGCGCCGAGCCCGCCCGCATCGCCTCGCTCGCCTACGACGCGGTGTCCTACGCGGCCGCGCTCTCGCGCACGCAGGGCTCGCAGCGCTTCACCGAGGGCGTGCTCACCAACCCGTCCGGGGCCGCGGGCACGGACGGGCTGTTCCGCCTCAAGCCCGACGGCACCAACGACCGCGGGCTGGCGGTGTTCGAGATCCGCGGCGGCACCGCGACCGTGGCGAGCCCCGCGCCGAGGAGCTTCGGGGCATCGGGGGCGTAGCGCGGGCTCCGATCGAGGGGGTACCACGCTGGGAGATCGGCGCCGAGCCACGCTGATCCAACCCCCCGCTCTTGTTCCTGAGGGGGCCTGCGCAGCAGGCCGTCTCGACGGACGAGCTCGAGAGACGGAGACGGCGCTGGAGGGCGCCTTCCATCCCCGTTGGCGATTCCTGGAGCGTGCTTCGAGACGCCCGCTCACGCGGGCTCCCCGGCATGAGGGGGAGATCGGGATCAGCCGAGCGGAGGGAGCTGGCGTTCGCGCGTACCCCCTCAACCCCTCTCCCATGGGAGGGAGGACTACGCCGCCAGGTCCGCCACCACCGCGTCCAGCACCGGGAACCCCGCCGGGGTCACGGCGAGGCGCCCGCCGGCCTCGCGGGCGATCAGCCCGTCGCCGACGAGATCGGCGACGCGGCGCGTGTCGAGGGGTTTCCCGGCGAGCGCGCGGTAGACGTCCGGGTCGATGCCCTCGCGCAGGCGCAGGCCCATGAGCAGGAACTCGTCGCCCTGCGCCTCCGCCGACAGGCGCTCGGTCTCGGCCATGCCGTGCCCGTCGCGCTCCACGAGGGACAGCCAGGTCTCGGGATGCTTCTCGGTCGACGTGGCGAGGCGCCCGTCCGGGGTCACGAGCCGGCCGTGGGCGCCCGGGCCGATGCCCGCATATTCGCCGTAGCGCCAATAGACGAGGTTGTGGCGGGATTCGGCGCCGGGACGGGCGTGGTTGGAGATCTCGTAGGCGGGCAGGCCATGCCGCTCGCAGGTCTCCTGCGTCACGTCCCACAGGGCGCGCGCGGCGTCGGAATCGGGGACGGGGAGCCTGCCGGCCTTGAACAGGCGCTCGAACCAGGTGTCGGGCTCGATGGTGAGCTGGTAGAGCGACAGGTGCTCGACCGCGTGGGCGATCGCCTCCTCCAGCTCGGCGCGCCAGGCCTCGGGCGTCTGGTGCGGGCGGGCATAGATGAGGTCGAAGGAGAAGCGCTCGAAGGTGGAGGCCGCGATCCGCACGGCCGCCAGCGCCTCGGCGGCCGAGTGCAGGCGCCCGAGCCGGCGCAGGTCCGCGTCGTCGAGGGCCTGGACGCCGAGCGACACCCGGTTGATCCCCGCCGCGCGATAGCCCCGGAAGCGCCCTGCCTCGACGCTGGTGGGGTTCGCCTCCAGGGTGATCTCGGCCCCCGGCGCGAGGCTCCAGGCACCCGCCACCGCGTCGAGCAGGGCTCCGACGGTGGCCGGCGCCATGAGCGAGGGCGTGCCGCCGCCGAAGAAGATGCTGCCCACGCTCCGCCCCGGCGCGAGCGCCGCCATGTGCGCGATCTCGCGGCGGAAGGCGGCGAGGAAGCGCGTCTCGTCCACGGGCCGGTGCCGCACGTGCGAGTTGAAGTCGCAATAGGGGCACTTCGAGGCGCAGAACGGCCAGTGGATGTAGACGCCGAAGCCCGCGGCCCGGGTGGGATGATCGATCATGGATGGGATGTGACCCGGGAGGACCGCTTTGGCAATGGCGGGCGCCGCCGCGGCCGCGCGAAGGTTACGAAGGTTTAATCCGGCATTTCCTTGAAAGCGGGGCGCTACAGGGGCACCTGATCGTCGTCGAGCCCCTGCCTCGACGGTTCAGGAGACCCCGATGACCCCCAACGCCTCCACCTATGGCTGGGCCGCCGACGCGTGCGAGCGCCGCGGCGCGGGCCGTCTCCGGCGCGGCCTCGAGATCGCCGGCATCATCCTCGGCTTCATCTTCGCCTGGCCCCTGGCGCTGACCTACCTGGTCTGGAAGCTCGCGGGCTACCCCTATGCCGCGCAGATGAAGGCGGCGCTGGACCGCGCGATCGGCTCGTCGCTTCCCTTCGGCCGCCCGGCCCACGCCGGCGCCACCGGCAACCATGCCTTCGAGGAGTACCGCCGCTCCGAGCTCGAGCGGCTCGAGGCGGAGCGCCGCCGCCTTGACGAGGAGGCCCGCGCCTTCTCGTCCTTCGTGGAGGACCTCAAGCGCGCCAAGGATCGCGAGGAGTTCGAGGCCTTCAAGGCGCGCCGCGCCCAGAACGGCTGACCCGCTCCGTCCCGGCCGCATCCCTGCGGCCTGGGCTCCCCGAGATCGAGACCCCACCTCCACCCGCGCGGGCGACCGCGCGGGTTTTTCGTGTCGCTTGTCGTTCCGGGGCGGCCGAAGGCCGAACCCGGAACCCACGACCGGATGAGACGGTCTGACCGGGTGACATTTGCCGTGGAGATCGATGGTGGGTTCCGGGCTCTCGGCTGCGCTGAGCCCCGGAACGACAAGCGGGATCCGTCAAGCCCGCCGCAGGCACGCTCCCGCCAGCGCCACGAAGGCGCGGGCGCGATGCGACAGGGCGCGCTCGGGGCCGCCCTGCCAGTCGATGCCGTGCTTCTCGCCCGCGTCCATCTCGCCGAAGGTGCGATCAAACCCGTCGGGCAGGAAGATGGGATCGTAGCCGAAGCCCCGCTCGCCCCGGGGCGGCCAGACCACCGTCCCGTGGACGCGGCCCTCGAAGACCTCCTCGTGGCCGTCGGGCCAGGCGACGACGAGGGCGGAGACGAAATAGGCGCGCCGCCGCTCGGGCGTCGTGGCGGCGCGCTTTTGCAGCTCGCGCTCGACCTTTTCCATGGCCGGGCGGAAATCGCCGCCGACCGCCCAGTCGGCCGAGAACAGGCCCGGCGCCCCGTCCAGCGCCGCGACGCAGATCCCGGAATCGTCGGCCAGCGCCGGCAGGCCCGTGGCGTGCTTCGCGGCATGCGCCTTGATGGCGGCGTTCTCGGCGAACATGTGCCCCGTCTCGGCCGGGACCGGCAGCCCGAGCTCCCCCGCCGAGACCGCCTCGACCCCGAAGGGAGCGAGGAGCTCGCGCATCTCGCGCAGCTTGCCCCCGTTATGGGTCGCGATGACGACCCGGCCCTCGAGACGGCGCGCGCTCACGACGCGATCGCCGCCTTCTGGAGCTCCACGAGCCGGCCGATGCCGGCCCGCGCGAGCCGCAGCATCGCCATGAGCTCCTCCTCGGAGAAGGGCTTGCCCTCGGCCGTGCCCTGCACCTCCACGAGCCCGCCCCGGCCCGTGATCACGAAATTGGCGTCCGTCTCGGCGCCCGAATCCTCGGCATAGTCGAGGTCGAGCACCGGCACGCCCGCGTGGATGCCGCAGGACACGGCGGCGACGTGGTCGCGCAGCGGGTTCACCGAGATGATGGAGCGCGCCTGCATCCAGGCGAAGCACTCGTGCAGCGCCACCCAGGCGCCCGTCACGGAGGCCGTGCGGGTGCCGCCGTCCGCCTGGAGCACGTCGCAATCGACCACGATCTGGCGCTCGCCGATGGCGGGCAGCTCGCACACCGCGCGCAGGGAGCGGCCGATGAGGCGCTGGATCTCCTGGGTGCGCCCGGAGGGCTTGCCGGACGTCACCTCGCGCCGGGTGCGCTCGTGGGTGGCGCGCGGCAGCATGGCGTACTCGGCCGTGACCCAGCCTTTTCCTGAGCCGCGCAGCCAAGACGGCCCCCGATCCTCGAGGGACGCGGTGCACAGGACGCGGGTGTTGCCGAAGCTGACGAGGCAGGAGCCCTCCGCGTAGCGCGCGACCCCGCGCTCCAGGGTCACGGGCCGCAGCTCGTCGGGGGCACGCTTCGATGGGCGCATGGGGCTCTCCTCGGTCCGGCCCCGGCTTTAGACCGGGCCATCCGGCGGGGCAAGACGGGGAGCCCGGCCTCTCACGCCATGGCGGCGTGCTCCTGGGTCACGAAGGCGATGCGCACGAGGTTGGTCGCGCCGGGCGTCCCGAAGGGCATGCCGGCCACCACGATGATGCGGTCGTGCACCTTGGCCAGGCCCTCGCGGATCGCGAACTTGGCGGCGCGAGCCGACATGTCGTCGATGTCGAAGGCGTCGCGGGTCGCGATGGGGTGGACGCCCCAGACCAGCCCCAGCCGCCGCGCCGTCTCCCGGTTGGGGGTGAGGGCCAGCACCGTGGCGTTGGGCCGCTCGCGGGCGAGCCTGAGCGCCGTCGAGCCCGAGAAGGTCCAGGCCGCGATGGCCTTGAGCCCCAGCGTGTCGGCGATCTGGTGCGCGCCCAGGGCGATGGCGTCGGAGCCCGTGGCCTCGGGCTCGTTGCGCTGCGCGGTCAGGATCGTGCGGTAGAGGGCGTCGCGCTCCACCTCCTGCGCGATCCGGCTCATGGTCGCGACCGCCTCGACGGGGTATTGGCCCGACGCGCTCTCGGCCGAGAGCATCACGGCGTCCGCGCCCTCGAACACGGCGGTGGCCACGTCCGAGACCTCGGCGCGGGTGGGCACGGGGCTCGTGATCATGCTCTCCAGCATCTGGGTCGCGACGATCACGGGCTTACCCCGCCGCCGCGCCAGCCGCGTGAGGCGCTTCTGCAGCCCCGGCACCTGCTCGAGCGGCATCTCGACGCCCAGATCCCCGCGCGCCACCATGATGGCGTCGGACGCCTCCATGATGTCGTCGATATGGGCGATGGCCTGGGGCTTCTCGATCTTGGCCAGCACCAGGGCCCGGCCGCGGGCGACCTTGCGCACGTCCGCCAGGTCCTCCGCGCGCTGCACGAAGGACAGGGCGATCCATTCCACGCCCGCGTCCAGCGCCGCCTCGAGATCCGAGCGGTCCTTGTCGGTCATGGCCGTGATGGGCAGCAGCGTGTCGGGCAGGCTCACGCCCTTGCGGTTCGAGATCCGCCCGCCGACCTCGACGCTCGCCATCGCCTTGCCCCTCGACACGTCCTT
>DASPJU010000127.1:0-7258 GCA_035628475.1 Salinarimonas sp.
TGGGGCCTCGAATGCCTCGGCGTCTACCTTTGCGCCGTGGGGCTCGGGGCCGACGCGGGTTTCCTCATGGTGACGTTCGTCTTCGCCGTGAGCTCCCTGCTCGGCGTGCTCAGCATGATCCCGGGCGGCATCGGCGCCGTCGAGGCCGGCCTCGCCCTCCTTCTGGCCCCGGGGACGGACCACGACCTGGTGGTCCTCTGCGCCGGCGCGGCGGACCGCAATCCGCACCTGCGCTCGCTCTTGCGGGCCGCCCACGAGGCGCTTCTCGTAGTGCGCAGCGGCGAGACCTCCTTCGCGAGCCTGGAGGACCTGCGGGCCTGGCTCGGCGCCCTCGCCGGCCGGATCGGCGGGGCGGTCCTGATCTGCGATCACGCGCCGGCCCCCCGCGACGGCCGGGCGCGGACCGCGTATGGTCCCGCAGCCCTTGCCCGGGAGGCCGCCCCATGAGCCCCGACACGATCGAGATCGCGGCGAGCCCCCGCCGGGACCTCGCGAGCCGCGTCTCGCGCCGCCTCGCCTCTCTCGTCCCGACGCGGATCGCGCGGCTCGCCAACCCGCGCCCCATGGTGAGCTTCACCTTCGACGACATTCCCGACAGCGCCGCGTCCAACGGCGCCCGCATCCTCGAGGCCAACGGGGTGCGCGGCACCTTCTACGTGGCGTCCGGCCTGTGCGGGAACCGCTACGGCGCCTGGCGCTTCGTGACCGGCCCGACGGTGGCCGCCCTGCGCGACGCGGGGCACGAGATCGGCTGCCATACCCACGGCCATCCCGACGTCCAGACCCTGTCGCCCGACGCGATCCGCGACGAGCTGCGGCGCAACGGCGAGGGATTGGCGGCCCTCGATCCCGGCCTCGTGCCGCGCAACTTCGCCTACCCTTACGGCAGCGTCGGCCTGCCCCAGAAGCGGGTGGTGGCGCCCGCCTTCCGGTCCTGCCGCGGGGTGCGGGCGGGCCTCAACGCGGGCCTGGCCGACCTGGGCCAGCTCAAGGCCCGCCGGCTCTACGACGTGGAGCTCTCGCGCGCCGGTGTCGACGCGCTCCTCGCCGAGACCGTGCGCCGGCGCGCCTGGCTCGTCTTCTACACCCACGACGTCGCCGACCCCTCGACCGATCAGGGCTGCTCCACGGGGCTTTTCGCCCACGCGGTCGAGGCGGCCCTGCGCATGGGATGCGACGTGCTCACCATCGACGCCGCCCTCGACGCCGCCGGGGTGCCGTGAGCGCATGATCGAGCCCGAATCCTTCGGCGCCGCGGGCGACGGCCGGCGCGACGACACCGCCGCCCTGCAGGCCGCCTTCGACCGCGCCGAGAATGGGGGCGTGCGCCTGCGGGCCGCGACCTACCGCGTGTCCGACACACTCCTCCTGCCGACCAACACCATCCTCGACGGAGGGGGCGCCGTGATCCAATCGAGCGGCGCCGACCGCCCGATCCTCGCCTCCGCGGCCTGGGCCGGGCGAGGCGGGACGAGGGGGCGCACCCGGATCGAGCGCCTGCGCCTGCACGGCACCGGGCGCGGCGAGCGCCAGGACGGGCTCGTCCTGCACGACTTCTGGTCCGAGATCGACCGCGTCGAGGTGGTCGATACGGGCGGGCGCGGCATCGTCCTGGTCGACGAGGATCGCTCCGGGCGGCGCCCCTCGAGCACGCTGGTCGAGAATCGCATCCGCGACTGCGTCGTGCGGGACGCGCGCCGCGCCGCCTTCTGGCTCGGCCCCAGGGCGGGAGGCAAGCTCACGGACGGCGAGCTCGTGGGCTGCATCGCGAGCCTCGCGCGGGGCGCGAGCGAGCCCGCGGTCTTCATCGGCCACGCGGCGGGCTGGATCGTCGACCGGCTCCACCTTTATGGCGGCGCGCCCCGCACCGCCTGCGAGATCCATCAGCCCTATTTCGCGAGCCTGTCGAACCTCTATATCGAGGCCTTCGCCGAGGTGGGGCTGGGCCTGCACGGGGTGCAGACGAGCGTCTCGGTCACCAACGTCCATATCGTGGCGCAGGAGGCGCGCGACGGCGGCGCCTTCATCGCCACCGACCGGCACCGCGACTTCGCCGACCCGGTCCTGACGCTCTCCAACATAGCGCTCTGGAACGTGGAGCCGCGCCGGCTCCAGGCCCTGCGCGCCGACCCGGGGGTGCGCGTGCGCCCGCTCAACGTGGCGCTCGGCGGCAAGGGGGTGGCGGCGATCGACCGTGCCGGCCTCGACGCCTCGGCGCCCGCGGCAGCCCCCTCCCCCCGTCCCGATCCCCGCCGCGCGGTGCAATGGTCCGGCGCGGGCGCCAAGATCGTCGAGATCGCGGGCGAGCCCGACGGGGCGCCGTTCTCCCACGCGCTCGCGATCGCGATCACCGGGCGCGGCGCCGACGGCGCGCTCGCAAGCGCCTTCACGGGCGTGCTGCATTGGGGCCGCCTCGCCCCCGACGGACCCGCGCCGGCGAGCCTCGTCCCCACGGGTCCGTCCCAGGGCTTCCAGCGGCCTCCCGAGGCGGTCGTGGAGCGCCGCGGCGGCGCCATGGTGCTGAGCCTCGTCTTCGCGCCCGCGGCGCCGGGGATGGGGATGGTCTCGATCGGGTGACGGGCCGCAGCCGTCAGGCCGCGGCCGGGACCCGCCGCGCGGGCCAGCCGAAGATGAGGCGCCAGGTCATCGCGGCGGAGACCGCGTACATGACGACCGCGAGGGCATCGAGGGGCAGGATCCAGCGGTCCATGTCGGAGGTCGTGGCGACGAGGAGCGCGAGGAGCGGCACGCGCACGACCAGCAGGATCAGCACGATCCCGATGAACTCCGACACCCGGTTGGCCGCGACGAAGAGCTCGCGGTGATAGTTCATGAGCGCGCGCGCCGGCGCCAGGACGGCGAGCGCCGCGAACCAGGGATAGGCCGCCGCCACGTTCGGCCCCAGGATGTTGGGGCGATAGGCCAGGATCAGGATCACGACCTCGAAGGCCGCCCACATCGTGAAGGCGATCCCGGCCTCGGTCCTCAGGTTGATCGACAGGCTCTCCCGCAGCGAGCGCCGGCGCATCAGCATCTGGACATAGATCGGGTAGAAGCTGCGCACCGGCACGGCCGCGAGGTCGATGATGCGCATGGACAGCGCGTAGATGCCGACCGTCTTCTGGTCCGTGAGCAGCAGGATCAGGAGCTTGTCGGCCTCGAGATGCACCGTCTGGAGGAGGTTCACGACCCCGTAGGAATAGGCCTGCGGCAGCCGGGCGCGAAACAGCGTCCATGACCAGCGCAGGCGCACCCGGGGCTGGAGGAGAGCCAGGCACAGGGCGGCCGCGACCGCGTTGCCGGCAAGATAGTAGAGCGCCCATTGATCGAGGGAGCGGTCGCCCCACGCCATGAAGGCGACCGCCGCGGCGGTGCGCGCGGCCGACCCGACAAGCGAGGCGATCGCCCCCGTGGCGTAGCGGCCCGAGCCCATGTTCACGGTGTCGACGGCGTCGATGACGCGCCAGAGGAACACCTCCGAGACCACGAGCGCGAGGAGGGCGGCCAGGCTCACATAGGGCGCGAGCACCAGGGCATGGACCGCCACAGCGAGGAGGATCGTTCCGGGCAGGCTCGCCAGGGCGTAGACATAGAGGCCGCCCAGATAATAGCCCAGGAGCCGCCGCTTCATGGTGGCGGCCCGGAACAGCGGGCCCGAGAAGCCGAAGGCGCCGCCGCTCGCCATGATGAGCCCGACCGCCAGCACCGTGGCGAACACGCCGTAATCCGCGATCGAGAGCGCGTTCACCAGGACGTAGAAATAGACCGCCTGCAGCACGACCCGGCCGACGGAGCCCGTCAGCACGCGCAGATAGGCGTCGATCGCCGAATTCACGCTCAAGGCAGCCGCCATTCCCGCCGGGCCGACAGGTCGTCCGCCCTCGCACGATCCTTGGACCGGAAGGGTTGATCCTTCCTCAAGACGGCCCGCTCACGCTGCCGTGCGGCGCCCCCACGCGGGTTAAGCTTACCCGTAGATGACGGACGGCACCCTGTAGTCGGTAGGGCGCCGTGGTTATAGATTTCCTGTCGTAGCACCGTTCCATTAATCACCTTGTCAGGGATGTTATTTGCGATGCTCGACGCCTCGATCCTTCCCCTTACGTTACGGCGGCCGCTTGCATCGACTGTCGGTGCGCGGATCGACGTGATCGATCTTACCGCCCATGCCCCGGGTCATGACCGCTGGCAGGCGATGCCGGACGGCGACCCGACCGCATTCTTCCAGACCGCCCGCTGGGCCGGCATCGCCGCGGGCTACGAGCGGTCCCATGGCCGCCGGGTCGTCCTCCTGGAGATCCGCGACGGCGGCCGCTCCTTCGTGCTTCCGCTGGCCCTGGGCCGTGAAAGCGGCGCGATGGTCGCGCGGATCGTCGGGGAGGTGATGAGCGAATTCTCGACCGGTGTCGGCGAGGGCCCGTCGGCGACGGCGCTCGCCGCCGGCCTCGCCCGCCTGCAGGCGGATTGCCGGGTCGATGCCGTCGAGCTGCGCCGGGTTCCCCAGGGGTCGGCCCTGCACGGCGCCATGCTGGAGCTGGGCGCGCAGGTTCTCGAGGAGCACCAGTCCTGCGCGGTCCTCCTCGACCGCGACGGCGCCCGCCCCCGCTCCGACGGGCGGTTGCCCACGGGCATCCGCGACGCGCGGCGCATGCGCCGGAAGCTCGCCCAGCGCGGCTACACGTTCGAGGTCGTGGAGCCCGGGCCGCGCGCCGCCGCGATCATGCGCCAGGCGATTGCCTGGAAATTCGAATGGGTGCGCCAGCGCGGTCTCGTGAGCCGAATCGGCACGGACCCCCATCTCACGGACGCTTTCGCGGACCTGTTCGCCGATCCGCGGGCCGGCGCGCTCGCCGGGGCCGTCTCCATCGACGGCGAGCTCGCGGCGGTGGAGGGCGTGTTCGCGGCGGGGGACACCTGCTACGCGACGATCGGCGGACGGCGGCCGGACCTCGAGGCGCTCAAGGTGGGCAAGGTCGTGATGGTCGAGACGGTCGAGTGGGCCGCGGCGCGAGGCTTCCGATCCTACGACCTCGGGCCGCCGGCGATCCCCTACAAGCTCGATTGGTGCACCGAGGTCCACTCCGTGAGCGATCTCGTCCTCCCGCTGTCGGCTCGGGGCGCCCTCCACGTCTTCGCGGCCGGGAGCCTCAAGCCCCTGGCGCGCAGGGCCTTCGGGGCGCTGCCGCCGACCGCGCGAAACTGGATCCTGGGCTTCACCCGCTATTCCACCAAGCGCTGAGCGGCGGGTCGCGTCGCCGCGCACGACGCTGCCGGGTGACGCTCGGGCAGGCCCGAGGGTCAGGGACCATTAACGTTCACGCTTTATGGATAGGCCGGTCGCAAGACCTGTCCTAGATCGATCCAGGAGCCGAACGGCGGCCATGCAGCGCCCGGGTCCCCTCACCCTTCTCACCGCGCGCGCCGCTGCGGCGGTCTCGGCCGGCGCTCTAGCCTGGGCCGGCGCCGTCGGCTACGGCACGTGGGTGGCCCCACGCTTCGAGGCCGCGGCCCTGGTCGAGATCGCGGCCCGGGACGCCGGCGCCCGTCCGACCGAGGCCGTCCTGCGCCACGCCCTCGAGTCCGCCACCTCCGCCGCCGTCCTGGCGCGGGCCCAAGCCGCGACCTCCGAGCCCCCGGCCGGGCTGCTGCGCGACATGTCGGTTGCGCCGGAGGGGACGCGCCTGCGCATCGGCGTGCGGCGCTCCGCCGCCCCGGAAGCCGCCGCTCTGGCCAACGCGCTCGCCGGAGGCCTCGTCGAAACCTTCGCCCCGTCGGCTTCCGTGGCCGCGGACCCAGCGGCGCTCGAATCCCTGCGGCGGGAGCGCGACGGCGCCGAGGAGCGGCTCGCCTCGGCCCGCGCACGGCCCGACGTCGCCGAGCCCGCCTCCCGTGTCCTCGAGGCGGCGGGAGCGCGTAGCCGCGAGGCGGCCGCCAAGGTCGAGGGGCTCGAGCGCGAGGCCGCCCAAGCCGCCGACCTCGTCGCGATACCGCGTCCGGGCGACGAGCCGGCGCTCGAGGCGGCGCGCCTGCGCCTGCGCGAGGCCATCCGTCTGCACGAGGAGGCGCTCCTCTCGCTCGGCCCGCGTCATCCCGCCCTGCTCGAGGCCGAGCAGCGCCGCCGCGCCGCCGAACGCACGGCCCGCACGGAGCTTAGGCGCGTCCTGGGCACCGCCCGCGAGGACCTGGAGCGCGCCCGCGCGGCCGAGAAGCGCGCCGAGGACTCCATGAAGCGCATCGGGCCCCGCCCCGGCGCGGACCCCGCGATCGCGCGGCTGGAGGCGGAGCTCGAGCGCCGCCGCGAGGCCTACGACCGGGCGGCCGCGGCCCGCTCCGCCGGGGGAGCCTCGCCCTTCATCGCCCGTCTGGCCGCGCCCGCCACCGTGCCCGAGCGGGCGCTGCCGGTCCCGCTCGCCCTCGCGCTGTCCGCCGCCGGCGCCGGCGGCGTCCTCGGCTGGCTCGCGGCGGCCATGGGGATGCGCCCCAGGCGGCCAGCCCCCGTGCCCGTCGCCGAGGCGCCCGCCGTGCGCCGCGGCGGGGTCGCTCCGCCCAAGCCCGACGAGGCGGGCGTGCTGCCCCACCTTCCCGAGCACGTCGCGGCGGCGCTCGCCGCGACGCGGCGCCCCGACTCGGCTTACGGTCGCGAGGTTGCGGCGCTCGCCGAGGCGGTGCTGCCGGCCGTAGGGGCCGGGGCGCCGCTGGCCATCGCGGTGACCTCGGCCGAACCCGCGAGCGGCGCCGCGACGCTCGCCGCCAATCTCGCTGCGGCGCTGGCGGGGCGAGGCCTGCGCGTCCTGCTCATCGACCCGACCGCCGACGCGGCCCTGCATGCCCGCGTCCTCGGGCGCGATCTGGGCGCGCCGGTGCCGGACGCGGCCTTCGCGCCCGTCGCCGCGGGCACCGGCGCGGCCTACCAGCTCCTGCCGCTCGCGCGCCTGGTGCGCCACGCAGACGGAGCGACGCAGCCCGCCGTCGCCGCGATGGTGCAGCGGCTCGTGCGCCCGCATTTCGACGTGGTGCTCACGGCCGGGGCCGCGCTCGCACGCTCCGGCGCGGGGCGGGCGCTGCTCGGCGCCTGCGACGTGGCGGTCGTGACCCGGCGCGACGCTGGGGGCGTGGCCTTCGCGACCTATCGTCTCGTGCCCCCCGCGGCCCTGCTCGACGAGGCCGGCGCCCGCGCCGCCTGAACGGGCCCGGACTCCGCCTTGCCATCGCCCGGCCTCCTGCCCCATGCGCCCGCCAATCCGACGCGCGCGACGTC
>DASPJU010000128.1:0-4071 GCA_035628475.1 Salinarimonas sp.
TCCGCGACACCCATGCCAGCGCCCGCGAGGACCCGCTCCAGATGGTCCAGGCAGAGCTCCACCTGCTCCTCCAGCCCCTCCGGCACGCTTCCGTCGGGCCGCACGGCCACCTGTCCCGAGATCACGAGGCGGCGCGCGCCCGCCTCGTGCTCCGCGCCGTGGCTGTAGCGCGAGACCGGCGGCGGGACGTCGGGCGGGTTGAAGAAGCGGGGCATGGCGGTCTCCGGGCGGGCGGGCCCCCGTCATAGGACCGGACCCCGCCTCCTGTCACCCGGCGCGGGCGGGGCCGTCCCGGCGATTGTCGCGCGCTGTGGCTTGCGGGACCCTTTTCCCCTCCGCCACTCTCGGTCACAACGACACCAACGATTCGCGCCTCGACGCGGACGGGGCATCCATGGCAGGCGATCCTCATCTCGTGACCTTGAACGCGCGACGCCTGGCCTATGGGCTCGCCGCGGGGCTGGGGCTCGTGGCGGCGGGGATCGCCGGCCCCCTCGTGCTCCCGTCGGGGGTGTTGGCCCTGGTGGTGACGAGCGCGCTCGCGCTCGGCGGGCTCGCGGCCGGGGCCGCGGCCTGGCGCCGGGCCGCGCTCCTCCAGGAGGCGGCCGACAAGGCCTCCGGCGAGATCGACACCCTGTCGAGCCGGCTCATCCGCCTCGAGGCGCGGCTCGCCGAGATCGAGCGGGGGGGCGCCGCCGCGGAGGCCGACCGGCGCGCCGCCACCGCCGAGCTCACCGGGGAGATCGCGCTGCTCGGCGGTCTCGTGCGCGACCTCGCGGTGGGCGTCGGCGCCCAGGAGCGCGCGCTCGCGGCCCTGCAGGAGGGCGTGCGCGGTCCCGTGCCGCCGCAGGCGGCCCCGCCCGCGCCGTCCGTCCCCGCGCAGGAGGCGCCGCCCGCCCGCCCGGCGCCCCGCCCCAGCCTCGTCGAGCCCCCGGCCTACCCCGAGCCCGTTGCCTCCCCCTCCCCCGGGCGCGACACCGGCCGCGACGGGACGCTGGTCGCGGCGCTGCGCGCCGACCGGCTGGAGGTGCACCTGCAGCCCGTGATGGCCCTGCCGCAGCGCAAGCTGCGCTTCTACGAGGCGACCGCCCATCTGCGGGTGGCGGATGCCGATCTCGCCGGCCCGGCCGAGATCGGCGCGGTGCTGGAGCGCCTCGGCGCGACCCCGGAGCTCGACGCCCGCCTCGTCGCCCGCGCCGCCGCGATCGCGCGCCACCTCGCGGCAAGGGGCAGCGACGCGGTGGTGACCTGCCCCCTGGCGCCGGCGTCCCTGCGCGCGCCCGGTTTCCTGCGGGCGCTGGGCCGCGTCCTCGAGAGCCATCCGGACGTGCTCGGCCGGCTCGTCCTGTCGATCTCGCAGCGCTGCTGGCGCACCCTCGAGGCGGAGGCCGCGGGCGCGCTCGCCGGCCTGCGCGGGCGCGGGGTCGCCTTCGCCCTCGACCGCGCCCGCGACCTGCGCCTCGATCCGCTCACGCTCGCCGATCGCGGCGTGCGCTACGTGAAGCTGCCCGCCGACCTGCTCCTGCGGCCCGCGGGCGGCCTCGAGCCCGATTTCGCCCTGGCCGACCTCTCGGCGGTGCTCGCCCGCGCGGGCATCCGCCTCGTCGCGGAGGGCGTGGAGCGCGAGGGCGACGTGCCCGACCTCATCGAGCTCGACGTGCCGCTCGCGCAGGGCGCGGTGTTCGGCCCGCCCCGGGCCGTGCGCCCGGAGGTGCTGGGCGCCCCGCCCGCCAAGCCCGTCCAGGCGGCCGCGGCGCCGGCGCCGCAAGCGCCGCCCGCGCCTGCGCCCGCCGCCCCGCGCCCGGGCATCGCGATCCTCCCCGCCGGAGCGCCGCGGGAGGCCGAGCGCGTGCCCCTGCGCTCGCTCCTGCGCCGGGCGCAGTAGCCCCTCGCCCGTCATCCGATCAGCCCGAACCGCGCGGCCCGCGCGCACGAGCATCCCCGCTTGCCGACCGTGCGGAACTAATATAAAGATATCTTTATATCTCGCACGCCCGAGAGCGACCCGTGACCGAGCGCCTGCCCCTCACCCTGGACGATGCCCTGACGGCCCTCAAGGCCGCGGGCGAGGAGACGCGCCTGCGCGTGCTGGCGCTGCTCGCCGAGGGCGAGCTGTCGGTCTCGGACCTCACGGACATCCTCGGCCAGTCGCAGCCGCGCATCTCGCGCCATCTCAAGCTCCTGGTCGAGGCGGGCCTCGTGGAGCGGCACCGGGAGGGCGCCTGGGCGTTCTTCCGCCTGGCCGAGGGAGCGCCCGCCGCGACGCTGAGACCGGTGCTCGCCGGCATCGACACGGGCGACCGGCGCGTCGCCGCCGACCGGGAGCGCCTCGCCGCGGTGCGGGCGCAGCGGGCCGAGACGGCGCTCTCGCACTTCGCCCGCATCGCCCCCGAATGGGACCGCATCCGCTCGCTGCACGTCCCCGAGGAAGCCGTCGAGGCGGCGATCCTCGAGGCGCTGGGGGCCAAGCCCGTGCGGGCGCTGGTCGATCTCGGCACCGGCACCGGGCGCATGCTGCAATTGCTCGCGCCCCGGGCCGGGCGCGTGGTCGGGCTGGACGCGAGCCACGCCATGCTCTCGGTCGCCCGCGCCAACCTGGAGCGCGCCGGCCTCACCCGGGTCGAGCTGCGCCAGGGCGACATCTACGCGCCGCCCCTGGAGAGCGGGGCCTTCGATCTCGTGATCGTGCACCAGGTCCTGCACTATCTCGACGATCCCGCCCGGGCCCTGCGGGAGGCCGCGCGCCTGCTCAGCCCCGGCGGGCGGCTCCTCGTCGTCGATTTCGCGCCGCACGATCTGGAGTTCCTGCGCGAGCGCCAGGCCCATCGCCGCCTCGGCTTCGCCGGGGAGCAGATGGCCTCCTGGCTCGCCGAGGCCGGGCTCGACATGATCGCGGCCCGCGATCTCGCGTCCCCAGGGGCGGGGCGCGACCAGCTCACCGTGTCGGTCTGGCTGGCCGGGGATCCCCGCGTCGTCACCGATTGGCCGCTTTACCCGAACCGCGAGGTCGCCTGATGCAGTCCGCCTTCCGCCAGAGCCGCCATGGCGCCCGCCCGGTCCGGGTCTCCTTCGAGTTCTTCCCGCCGAAGACCCCGGAGATGGACGCGACGCTCTGGGCCTCCATCGAGCGCCTCGCGCCGCTCGGCCCCAGCTTCGTGTCGGTGACCTACGGCGCCGGCGGCTCGACCCGCGAGCGCACCCACGCCACCGTGTCGCGCCTCGTGCGCGAGACCACGCTGAAGCCGGCGGCGCATCTGACCTGCGTGGCCGCGACCCGCGCCGAGGTGGACGAGGTGGTGCGCTCCTATTGGGACGCGGGCGTGCGCCACATCGTGGCCCTGCGCGGCGATCCCGTGGCGGGACTCGGCACGGCCTACGAGCCCCATCCGGGCGGCTACGACCAGACCTGCGACCTGGTGGCCGGCATCAAGCGCGTGGGCGACTTCGAGGTCTCGGTCTCGGCCTATCCCGAGAAGCACCCGGAGGCCGCCTCGCTCGACGCCGACATCGACGCCCTGAAGGCGAAGGTGGACGCGGGCGCGACGCGGGCCATCACCCAGTTCTTCTTCGACAACGACCTCTACCTGCGCTACCTCGACCGGGTGCGGGCGCGGGGCATCGACATCCCCATCGTGCCGGGCATCCTGCCGGTCCTCAACTTCAAGCAGGCCGCGAACTTCGCCCAGAAGACCGGCGCCTCGGTGCCGTCCTGGCTGGCCGCCCGCTTCGAGGGCCTCGACGGGGACGTGGAGACCCGCAAGCTCATCGCGGCGGCGGTCGCGGCCGAGCAGGTCATCGACCTCGTCGACCGGGGCGTCAGCGACTTCCACTTCTACACCATGAACCGCGCCGACCTCGTCTACGCGATCTGCCGGATCTTGGGCCTGCGCGAGAAGCGGGCAGTCGAGAAGACGGAGAAAGCGGCGGCGTAAGATCGTCAGTCGCGAGAGAAATCCGATGGCCGAGCCGGAGAACGTCACCCACCACCTTCTGCGCGAGATGCGCGCAGAGATGACGGGACGGTTTGAGACGCTGCGGACCGAAGTTGCCGCGCTTCGCGACGAGGTGCGC
>DASPJU010000129.1:0-3728 GCA_035628475.1 Salinarimonas sp.
CCGGCACCCCGTCGAGCGCGTTGAGGGAGGCCATGACGGTCTCGGCGCCGGCCCGCACCCCCGCCTCGAAGGCCGGCAGGTGCGCGTCGCGCAGGTCCGCCGCGCCGATCTCCGAGGCGTCGTAGTCGCGCCCGCCCAGCGCCGCGCCGTAGCCCACGAAATGCTTGAGCGAGGTCGCGAGCCCGCCGGCCCGGAAGCCCTCGACCCGGGCGGTCGTATAGAGCCGGTTCAGGAGCGGGTCCTCGCCCGATCCCTCGATCATGCGCCCCCAGCGGGCGTCGCGGGAGAGGTCGGCCATGGGGGCGAAGGTCCAGTTCACGCCCGCGGAGACGGATTCGAGCGCCGCGATCCGGGCCGCCTCGCGCGCCGCCGCCGGGTCGAAGGCCGCGGCCTGGGCGAGCGGGACGGGGAAGATGGTGCGGAAGCCCTGCAGGACGTCGAGGCCGATGAGGAGCGGGACGCCGAGGCGCGACCCGCGCGCCATCGCCTGGACCTCGGCGACCGCGGGGGCGTCGTTGAAGTTCATGAGCCCGCCGACGAGCCCCCCGCGGACGAGGTCCGGCCGGAAGCCGGGACCGTTCGAGCCCAGATGCAGCTGGCCGATCTTCTCCTCCAGCGTCATGCGTCCCAGCAGGTCCTCCACCCGGCGGTCGATCTCGGCGGGATCGGCGGCGGCGGCGAAGGGGAGCGTGAGGGCGAGCGCGAGGGCTGGGAGGCGAGGGGACATGCGGGCTCCGGGGAGGGACGACGCACAATGTAGGGGCGCGCCCCCCTGCCGCCCAGGGTCGCCGCGACAGGTGTGGACGGGCGGTGGGCGCGGCGGGGAAGTTTGCCCGTTCCCTCTTTGATCCGGTTGACTCCAGCGGTGACTTGGGGGGTGCGGCGGCGGGCCGCCCGGGGCGGCCCCGCGCAGACAAAACAGAGCGCGATCAACAACTTAGGGGGCAAAGGGTTCGGGCCGGGCAGAATCCTTCACCAAGGCCCCCGGAATCGCGGAACGGTCTAGGTTGGACCGGCGTTCTGAGTCGCGAACCGGGACCGTGAACTGGGGTGTTCAAAATGACAAAGGGGGCAGGGGCTTACCGCGGCGCACGTGCGGCCGGCTTCGGTCCGTGGGGCCGGGGCGGGCGCTGGATCCGACTCGTTTCGGTTGCGCCCCCCGAGGGGCCTGTGTAAGGTTCTCTCACTTCAACGGCGGTGCCGAGAAGTTATCCAGAGATGATCGAGCATATCAGCCTCGCTCAAGGGGAACGGGCGGTGTTTATCCATGCGCATCAAGGCTATTCGCGAGATTGGGGCCTGTCGCAGCGTCGGGGATACACCTAGTTTATCCTGACGGATTAGCCTGATCATCAAAAACAATTCCAATATTCTGTCGTAGCATCGACGAGAGTCGGTGGGGGTATCGTGTTGTGTCGTCCTGGAGGCACTCCTCCGGGGCCTGGGGTCCGCGAGCGGGCCAGGGGCAGGGTTTCGGGTGGTGCGCACCGGGGCGGCGGAGGTAACGAGTATGTATCGAAGCGGCGAGGCGGACGGGTCGGTCACGGGCGGCGTGGCGGTCGAGGAGGGGCTGACGGCGCGGCGGCAGCAGGACCAGGCCGACATCTGGGCGCGGGTGAAGCGGCGCCTGCGCGCCGAGCTCGGCGAGGACGTCTATACGAGCTGGTTCGCCCGCCTCGAGATGGACGCCGTGCTCGACGGCTGCGCGCGGCTGAGCGTGCCCACACGCTTCCTGAAGAGCTGGATCGAGGCGCATTACCAGGACCGGCTGCTCGCGATCTACCGGACCGAGGACACGGGCGTGGAGCGCATCGCGGTCGCGGTGCGGGGCGCGGCGTCCCGGGAGCCCATGGCGCCGGCGCGCCGGGCCGACGAGGGCGCGCCCGCCTCCCGCGAGGCCTCGCCCGCCGTGGCGGCGCCCCGGGCCGCCGAGCCCGAGCGCGAGCCCGGCGACCTCGCGGGCGCTCCCCTCGATCCGCGTCTCACCTTCCGCAGCTTCGTGGGCGGGCGCTCCAACGCGCTGGCGCTCGCGGCGGCCGAGCGCGTGGCCCGCAACGAGGGCGGCGCCCTCTACAATCCGCTCTACCTCCATGCCGGGGTGGGATTGGGGAAGACCCATCTTCTCCACGCCATCGGCCACGAGGTGCGCGAGGCCGGGCGCCGCGCCATCTATCTCACGGCCGACCGCTTCATGTACGGCTTCGTGGCCTCGCTGAAGGCCCAGACCGCCCACGCCTTCAAGGAGCGCCTGCGCGGCATCGATCTCCTGGTGGTCGACGACGTGCAGTTCATCCAGGGCCGCACGATCCAGCAGGAATTCGGCCACACGCTGAACGCGCTCATCGACGCGGGGCGCCAGGTCGTGGTGGCGGCCGACCGCCCGCCGACGGAGCTGGAGAGCCTCGACGAGCGGGTGCGCTCGCGCCTCGCCGGCGGCCTCGTGGTCGAGGTCGGGGCGCTGGACGAGCAGTTGCGGATCTCGATCCTCACCGCCCGCATCCACGCGGTGCAGGCAGCCCACCCCACCTTCGAGGTCAGCCCCCCGGTGATCGCCTACGTGGCGCGCCAGGTGACCGCGAACGGGCGCGACCTGGAGGGCGCGGTCAACCGGCTCCTGGCGCACGCGACCCTCACCGGCGCTCCCGTGACCCTCGAGACGGCGGAAGGCGCGATCCGCGATCTCGTGCGCAACCGCGAGCCCAAGCGGGTCAAGATCGAGGACATCCAGAAGCTCGTCGCCTCGCGCTACAACGTCTCGCGCTCCGACATCCTCTCGGAGCGCCGCACGGCGGCCGTGGTGCGCCCGCGCCAGATCGCCATGTATCTCGCCAAGGTGCTGACCCTGCGCTCGCTCCCCGAGATCGGCCGCCGCTTCGGCGGGCGCGACCACACCACGGTGCTGCACGCGGTGCGCAAGATCGAGAAGGCGATCGGCGAGGACGTGGCGCTGTCGGAGGAGGTCGAGCTCCTCAAGCGCATGCTGCAGGATTGAGAACCGGGCGTCGTTCCGGGGCTCGGCGAAGCCGAGAGCCCGGAACGGCAGGAGGGCTCACGTCTCCACCAGCCCCGTCGTGTCCCCCGACGCGCTCGAATCCGGCCGGCCGTGGGGCAGCGCCAGATATTCCACCGAGCGCATCTCGATGAGGCGCGAGACCGTGCGGTCGAACTCGAAGGCCTCCCGGCCGCTCTCGGCCCGGTAGAGGTCCGGGGCCTCGGCCTCCGCCGAGGCCAGCAGCTTCACCCGCCCGTCATAGAGCGCGTCGATCAGGGTGATGAAGCGCTTGGCCTCGTTGCGCCGGGCGACGTCCATGCGCGGGATGCCCTCGAGGATGAGGGTGTGGAAGCGCTGCGCGACCGCGAGATAGTCGGCGGCGCCGAGCGGCGTCATGCACAGATCCGCGAAGGAGGCCCGCGCCACGCCGCCGGCGGCCTGCGCCACCACGACCTCGTGGCCCTTGACGAGGAAGCGCGCGGGCTCGCCCCGTGTCCGGCCCGTGAGGCGGCGGAAGGCCTCGTCGAGGGCCGCGCGCGCCGCCGCGTCGGCGGGCACGTGGTAGACGGGGGAGCCGCCGAGCTTCTCCAGGCGGAAGTCGGTGCGGGCATCCAGGCGCACCACCTCCATGCGCTCCTTGAGCGCCTCGATGAAGGGCAGGAACAGCGCGCGATTGAGGCCGCCCTCGTAGAGCCGGTCGGGCTCCACGTTGGAGGTCGCCACCACCACGACGCCG